>NZ_JBHEVB010000010.1:0-108040 GCF_041925195.1 Flintibacter porci | reverse complement strand
GCGCATCCAGTTAAAAACTGGAGTGGCACCGCTCATGCTGCGCCACTCCGCTTAAAACTTCAATATTTTCCTACCAAGGGGCTTTTTTGTGCTGTCCGTACAATCTGGGGCACTCCATAGAAATGGGCGGTTTTTATTTCGCATGTGACATTTTAGGACAGGAGCGCCTGGCTGACTGTACTGTCTTGGCCGAATTGTTCCACATACAGTACCAGCCGCTGCTGGGGCGTCTCGATGCCCGCCGCAGTCAGGGTGGACAGCACCGCCTGCTCCTCGCCGGCGATCCAGATACGCTGTCCATACTGGTTGATATTCTGGGCTGTCAGGCCGGAGCTGGTATCCTGGCCGCTGACCTGCTCCTGGCTGACTGCCAGAGACAGAGTCGTCCCGTAGGGCTCCAGAGCCTGAGCTGCCTTTGCCAGAAAATCATCCATCACCTGGGAGGCCGACTGGTCCCCATACTGGATATTGCTCAGCAGGCCGTCCGCCTGGGAGGGATAGCCGCAGTGATCCAGCACGATCTCGTCAAAGCCCATCTGGGCCAGTTCCGTCATCAGTCCAATGAGATAATCCTGAACCTGTTGGTTGGAGGGGTCAGCCCAGTGCATCTCATCTCCATCCTTCCAGCGGTATCCGCTGGTGGTCTGGAGGGTATAGGCCATCTGGCCTCCAATCGCCTCGTCCCGGAAGCAGGACATCCGTGCCACAGTGTACACATCGCCCTCATTCCAGCTTTTCAGCTTCTCATTGACCTGATCATCCTGGGCCTCGGACTGTACGGCAGAAGCCAGACTCTGCTGGCTCTTCCACCCCAACTGTCCCTGGTCGTTTTTCATGTCCACCACGACGCTGTCTCCGCCCTGCTGCTGAACCTGCTGGGCGGCGCTTCCATCCAGAATGGAGGCCAGAGAAACATTCACCGCGTTGGCAGAAGTTTTCTCCTGAGGCTCCTGTTCCTGGGGCTGAGAGGTATCTCCCTGGTCAGAGGAGTCGCTGCCGGGATCCTGATCGATCACATCAAGATCGCTTACATCAGGCTGCTTGGGCTCACTCTGGAAAAAGGGCAGGTCCACCCGAAGCCCATCATCGGTATAAGAGATATACTTCTGTCCCCACAGCAGGAACGCCACTGCCAGCACAACCAGGATTGCCAGCACAAGGGCGATCCATTTCAGCCAAAAGCTGGCCGATTTACGCCCGCGATAGGAATGATAATCAAATTGAGACCGCCGCACGGCACTGCCTCCTTCCACATTCTGTTGTCGGGACCAAGCCCGATGCTGTAATTACGATGTGAATATTATAGCAACCTTTTTATTCCATGACAACCGGACAATTCTCATGATTTTCTTAAGTTTTTTCGCTCTTTTTCCCCATTCTCCCAAAATGTCCTCTTTTTTCAAATCACCATTCCGCCATCCACTGCCAGCACCTGTCCGGTAATGAAGTCGGCTGCGGCACTGGCCAGGAAGAAGACTCCCTCCGCTACATCCTCCGGCCGGCCGATCCGCCCCAGCGGAGTCTCTTCTGCCAGAGCCTGCATATCCTGGGACGAGAGGTGGGCGTTCATATCGGTATCGATCACACCCGGCGCCACACAGTTGACCCGAATATGAGAGGGGCCAAGTTCCTTGGCCATGGCTCGGGTCAGGCCGATCACTCCTGCCTTGGCAGCGGAATATGCCGCCTCACAGGAGCCGCCGGTAAGGCCCCACATAGACGATATGGTAACAATGCTCCCCTTCTGACGGCGCACCATCCCGGGGATGGCCGCACGCATGGTATACACCACGCCGTCCAGATTGGTCCCTGCAGTCCAGCGCCACTGCTCATCGGTCAAGTCGGTCAGCAGAGCCTGGACTCCGGCCACCCCGGCGTTACAAACCAGTGCATCCAGAGCTCCAAACTCCCGCTGGGCCTCTTCCACCAGCGCAGCGGCCTGCTGCGACTGGGACACATCCCCCTGCAGCGCTGCGGCCCGGACACCCAGTTTCTCCAACTCCTCTACCAGCTCCAAGGCCTGCTGCCTGGAACGGCAGTAATTGACTCCTACATTCCAGCCCGCCTGAGCAAACCGCCGGGCGCAGGCCGCACCAATTCCCCGGGACGCTCCGGTGATCAGCACAGCCGGCCTTCTCTCCTGCTCCATACATCCAGCTCCTTTTCCTTTTCTGCCCACATTTTAATCATTTTACCCCTGCCATGCAACCCTTTTCTGCCGATTCCGCTCTTTCTCCCGCTGTATATATATTTCATAAAGATTTTACATTTCATCCTTGCTTTTTTCCGCCCGCCATCTATAATATTCTCTATTGAACTAAATTTTTTCGGGCTTTTTTCCCGTTTTATCTCTTTCTTCGAGGTATGTATCCTATGAATCACCTTCTGTTTCTCTATAATCCCACCTCCGGCAAGGGAGGCGCGGCAGGCCACCTGTCCCCCATCCTGGACACCCTCACCAAAGAGGGCTGGCTGGTCACCGCCTACCCCACCCAGCAGCCCGGAGATGCCACCCGTATCGTCCGGGAACTGGGCTCTCAGTTTGACCGGGTCGTCTGCTGCGGAGGCGACGGCACCCTGAGTGAAACGGCCGCCGGGCTGATGGCACTGGAGTCCCCGCCCGTTCTGGGCTATATTCCTGCCGGCTCCACCAATGACTGCGCCACCACCCTCCACATCCCTCGGGTCTATAAAAAGGCAGCCGCCCTGGCCGGCAGCGACATCCCGCCTCTGGCCTGGGACATCGGCACCTTGAACGAGCGCCCCTTTGTCTATGTCGCCGCCTTTGGCGCCTTTACTGAGGTGGCCTATGATACGCCCCAGGATCTGAAAAACACGTTCGGACATCTGGCCTATGTCATGGCAGGCATCGCCTCCATCCCCTCCATCGCCCCCTACCACATCAAGGTGGAGTATGACGGCAACACCCTGGAGGACGACTTCTTCTACGGCATGGTGTGCAACACCTATTCCGTGGGCGGCATGAAAAACCTGCCCACCGACCGGGTGGAACTGGACGACGGACTCTTCGAGGTCATTTTGGTGAAAAAGCCGGTGAACATTTTTGAAGTGGGTGCCGCTCTTCAGTCTCTGCTGGGGCAGGCTCCTGCCACCACCGGCAGCGCATTGATCTCCTTCCACGCCTCAGACCTGAAATTCACCTGCGATAAGCCCATCCCCTGGACCATCGACGGAGAATACGGAGGCAGCCAGGAGGTCAACGTGGTACGCAACCACCGCCAGGCCCTTCACATCATTCAGGGCCCTTCCCACGACAAAACGGTCAACGAATAAGGTTTTCTTCTCAAAGACGGCGGATATCCCGCCGTCTTTTTTTGCCTGCTCTGTGCCGTTGTGTTATAATAAGAACATCTTGAACCACTCAGGAGGCCCATATGGCTCATATCATAGAAATCAGCGACCTCTCCGCCCCGGAGCTGGCCCCCTATACCCAGCTCACTCACGCCCAGCTGCGCAGTCAGCGGGATCCCGAGAAGGGGATCTTCATCGCTGAGAGCGGCAAGGTCATCTCCTGTGCCCTCAAAGCAGGTTGCCAGCCTCTCTCCTGCTTGACGGAATCCAGACACCTCCCCGCATTGACACAGCTCCTCCCCCCTCCGTGGGACAACATCCCCATCTATACTGCCCCGCGGGATGTATTGGCCCGTCTGACCGGCTATGAGCTGACCCGGGGAATGTTATGCGCCATGCGCCGTCCTCCCCTTCCCAGCCCTGAAGAGATCTGCCGCAGTGCCCGACGGCTGGTGATATTGGAGAACATTACCGACTCCACCAACATCGGCGCTATCTTTCGCTCTGCCGCCGCTCTGGGGATGGACGGAGTCCTGGTTTCTTCCTCCTGCTGCGACCCTCTCTACCGCCGCTCGGTGCGGGTGAGCATGGGCACTGTCTTCCAGATCCCCTGGACCTGGCTGCATGGGGATACCTTTCAGTGGCCCCAGCCCGGGATCGCCACCCTGCGCTCCCTGGGCTTTTCCACCGCAGCCATGGCGCTGACGAACAACTCCATCTCCATTGAAGACCCGGTCCTGGCCGATGCGGAAAAGCTGGCCATTGTGCTGGGCTCGGAGGGAAACGGCCTGTGTGAGGAAACCATTGCCCACTGTGATTACACCGCCCGGATTCCTATGTACCACGGCGTGGATTCCCTCAATGTGGCCGCTGCCGGAGCGGTCATCTTCTGGCAGCTGCGTGCCAGAGAGAAAAGCTAAACGGACAACAAAAATGCCCGCGGCGTCTGCCGCGGGCATTTTCTGTGCTTACTTATTCTTCTGGGCTTCCAGATAGTCGTTGAGCTCGGTGTTCAGGATATCGGTGATAAACATATGGCCGGGGGCGTGGGTAATGACAATGGGGGGCTTGGCATTCTCCACCGCCGCCTGGGGCGTGACACCGCAGGGCCAGAACACAGGCACCTCGCCCTCCCGGATCTCCACAGGATCACCGTAGTCAGGCTTCATCACGTCCTTGACGCCCACCTTCTCCGGATCGCCGATCTGGACAGGAGCACCGTGGACGTTGGGCATCTTCACGGTGATGTCGTAGGCCTTCTGAGCCTGCTCCGGAGTCATGGGACGCATGGAGCACACCATGGGGCCTTCGAAGGGACCAGCCTTGACGGTCTGGATGTTGGTCTTGAACATGGGCACGTTGCAGCCCTGCTCAATGTGGCGCACGGGGATTCCGGCAGCCATCAGCGCCTCCTCAAAGGAGAAGGAACAGCCGATGAGGAAGCCCACATAGCCCTCCTTCCAATACTCAGAGGCATCGGTGATCTCCTTGGTAAACACACCGTTTTCATAGATGCGGTAGCGGGGGATATCGGAGCAGATGTTGCCTCCCTCGCCCATGGCGTGGGTCTCGGGAGTACCCTTGATGATCTCCAGTACCGGACAGGGGAAGGGGTTCTTCTTGGTAAACTCCTCAAAGTCGGCGGCGTACTCCGGAGGGAGGATCACCAGATTGGCCTGGGCATAGCCCCGGCACATACCGGCAGTGGGGAAGTCGATGACGCCCTGGCGGATCAGGCCGCGGACCTCAGCGGGGGACTTGTCGATATAGGGGGTAATATCAAAAGCCATGGGAACTCCTCCTTATTTACAGGTATCAGCCGTCCAGAGCGTGACGCAGGGTCTTCAGAGCGGCCCGCTGATTGAGCAGAGCATCCTGGGCCTGGCCGATGGATACCTTTTCAAATTTTACCTTGTCGCCTGCCTTCAGCTGGCCCAGCAGCCGGAAGTCGGCAGAGATGACATTGGCGATCTTAGTGTAGCCGCCGGTGGTCTGACGGTCGCCCAGCATGATGATGGGCTTGCCCTCAGAGGGAACCTGGATGGCACCAAAGGCGATGCCGTCGGAGATAATGTTGCCGTCGGTGACGTGCTGGATGACGGGGCCATCCAGACGGCAGCCCATGCGGTCAAACTCGTTGGTCACCGAGTAGGTCTCGCTCAGGAAAGTGTCCAGGCCCTGCTGGGTAAAGGCATCGTCCTGAGGACCCATCACCACCCGCAGGGTGTACACCGGGCGGGGGATAAACTCAGGGCTCATGCAGCGGATATTCAAGTTCTTGGGTGCACCGGGAGCCCGGAAGCCGATCACGTCGTCCTTCTGGAGCTTGCGGCCCTGATATCCGCCGATCTTGGCCTTCATGTAAGTAGAGCGGCTGCCCATTACCTCGGGGATATCCAATCCGCCGGTGAAGGCGATAAAGCAGCGGCAGCCCGTCTTAGGGGCCTGGAACCGCAGCACCTGACCAGCCTGAACGGTGACCGCCCGGTAGGTGGGCATGGGCTGACCGTCCAGGGTGGGCATCAGATCGCCGCCGGTGATGGCGATGGTCTCCGCCTGGTTAAAGAGGAGCTGGGGGCCCATCATGGTGCACTCCAGCACCGCCTCATCCTCGGGGTTACCCACCAGGATGTTGGCAATGGCGGCAGAGCGGGGATCCATGACGCCGGACACCGACACGCCAAACTGCTGATAACCCACACGGCCCATATCCTGTACCGTGGTCAGCAGACCGGGGTTCAATACGGTAATGCTCATTTCGCCCCCTCCTTTCTGGGATGACGCTTGCACACATAGGTGCCGACGGCTTCCTGGGCGGCGATCTTGTCAAACTCCGCCTTGGTAATGGAATAGAACTTGATATACTCGCCGGCCTTAGGCAGGATGGGCTCGGCCCGGTCGGGATCGTACATCCGCACCGGAGTCAGACCGATGAGCTGCCAGCCGCCCGGGGAGTCGATGGGATACACGCCGGTCTGAGAGCCGGCAATGCCCACGGAGCCGGCGGGGATCTTTACCCGGGGCTGCTTGAGGCGGGGAGTGGCAATGGACTCGTCCATGCCGCCCAGATAGGTAAAGCCGGGGGTGAAGCCCAGCATATAGATGAGGTACTCGGTGGAGGTGTGGATCTTGATGACCTCCTCCGGTGTCTTGCCTGCGTGCTCGGCCACAAAGTCCAAGTCAGGACCGGCCTCGCCGCCGTAGAGCACGGGGATCTCCAGCACGTCGCTGGGGGGAATCTGGATCTTGTCCAGCTGACCCAGCAGGCCCTTCATACGCTTCACCAGAGGCTCATAGCGGATAACGCTGGGATCATAGTGGACCATAAGAGAGCGGTAGGTAGGTACCGTCTCCACGATGCCGGGGATCTTGCTGTTCTCCAAGGCGATGTTGAAGGCACGGATCTTCGCGTTGATTTCAGTGCTGATCTCGTTGCCGAACTCCACCGACAGGGAGGTGTCCCCGGTAAGGAGGAATTTTACGTCTGCCATAGCAGGCTCCTTTCTGTGTGATTGGCACGCCCGCCTAAGCGGGCGTGCCAAGTGTCGTCAATCAAGCAAACAGCTTCAGGATGCCGGGGACAGCCTGGATGCCGGAGTACAGAGCGATGACCACCACGATGGCGCCCAGGACGGTCAGCCACATGGGGTGCTTGTACTCGGTACCCACGATGCGGGTCTTGTGACCGGCCAAGAGCATCACGCCCAGAGTCACAGGCAGGATCAGGCCGTTGAAGGCGCCGGCGATGATGAGCAGGGCAGCAGCGTTGCCCACGATGACCATCATCAGGGTGGAGAAGGCGATGAAGCCCACCACGAACTGACGCTCATACTTGGCAATGAAGGGGTGCAGGGTCTTCAGGAAGGACACGGAGGTGTAAGCCGCGCCCACCACGGAAGAGACACCCGCGGAGAACAGGCACAGACCGAACAGACGATAGCCCAGATTGCCGGCAGCCAGGCGGAAGGCCTCAGCAGCGGGGTTGCCGCCGCTGGCAGCGTCGGTGATGATCTTGGCATTCTCAGCCAGCCACTGGGTGCCGCTCATGCAGGTGCCCAGCACGGCCAGGAACAGCAGGATACGCACCGCGCCGGAGGTGCCGCAGCCCTGGAGCACGCTCTTACGCACATGGCCGATGTTCTCGGGGCCGGAGATGCCAGCGTCCAGAAGACGGTGCGCACCGGAGAAGGCGATGTAGCCGCCGCAGGAGCCGCCCAGCAGGGTAGTCAGAGCGGTGAACATATTGGTCTTCGGATCCAGCAGGTACTGGAAGTCCACCAGGCCCTTGCCGACCTCGCCCAGAGGGGGCTCGGAGATGATGGCAACCACCAGAACGGTAACCAGAATAACAGCAGCCAGAATGGTGGCCACCTTGTCCATGATGGTCTTGGCGTTCTTGTTGATGAAGATAATGATACCCAGGCAGCCGGCCACCACAGCGCCGACCTTCTGGTCCAGGCCGATCATGGCGTTGAAGCCTAGGGCCACGCCGCCCACGTTACCTACGTTAAAGGCCAGGCCGCCGATGGCAACCAGGATGGCGATAACGACGCCAAGACCAGGCAGCAGCTTGTTGGCTACGTCCTGAGCACGCATCTTGGAGACGGTAACTACGGACCAGATGTTCATCTGAGCGGTCATATCCATGATAATGGCCAGCACGATGACCAGAGCCAGGGCCGCGCCGTGCTGCGCGGTAAAGGTAGAGGTCTGAGTCAGGAAGCCGGGACCGATGGCCGAGGTAGCCATCAGGAAGGCGGCGCCGAACAGAACAGACCGGCTGGGTTTTGCGGCGGCAGTGTTGGGTTGATTACTCATAACATTGACCTCCTAAATCGTTTTGGGAGTCTCCTCTCCTATACAAAGCGGATCACACAATATCCGCAATGGGAGCGATGGTCACGCCCTCAGCTTCCAGCTTGGCGCGGATGTTCTTGACAAACTCTACTGCGGAGGGGTTGTCGCCGTGGACGCAGATGGAGTGGGCGTCGATGGAGACCTCCTCGCCGGTGATGGCGGTAACCTTGCCCTCGGTGACCATGCGGATGGTACGGGCAATGGCCTCGTCCTTGTCGTGGATCACAGCGCCGGGCTTGCTGCGGGGCACCAGGGAGCCGTCGGCCTGATAGGCACGGTCAGCAAAGACCTCGCTGGCCACCCGCAGACCAACCTGCTTGCCGGCCTCCAGCATCTTGCTGCCCGCCAGACCCAGCAGGATCACGTCCTTGTCCACGCTGTAAATGCCCTCAGCAATGGCCATGGCCAGATCCATGTCCTTGCCGGCCATGTTGTACAGGGAGCCGTGGGGCTTGCAGTGCTGCAGCTTCACGCCGTGGGCGGCGGTGAAAGCCATCAGAGCGCCCAGCTGATACTGGATGTAAGCCTTGACCTCCTTGGGGGAGCACACCATGTTCCGGCGGCCAAAGCCCATCAGGTCAGGATAGCCGGGATGCGCGCCTACCGCTACACCGGCAGCCTTGGCGGCGGCCACAGTCTTGTCCATCACCAGGGGGTCGCCGGCGTGATAGCCGCAGGCCACGTTGGCAGAGGACACATGCTGGATAACCTGCTCATCCAGACCGATGGTGTATGCGCCAAAGCTCTCGCCCAGGTCGCTGTTCAGATCTACCTTGTACATAAATAAACCTCCTTGAAGTTTCATTCCAGTTAATTATAATAATGCAAGCTGCGTGCCAACTTTGGTTCTTTTTTGCATTTTCCTTTAATGAGTAAAATTCTCCCGTTTTTTCTTTCCATTTTAAAACTTTTTCTTTGTATTTTTCTTCCTGTTCCCTCTAATTCGTTCTCAAAAAGCAGCGGGAGAGTGTGCGAATTTGCACACTCTCCCGTTCATTTCTGCACATTGTTCTCTTTCGCACTCTCATTGCCCTGCTCCAAACGGCGCTTGAGGGTAAAGCGGGTACATCCCAGCAGCTGAGCTGCACGGCTGCTGTTTCCGCCCGCCAGCTCCATGGCCCGGTCAATGTAGGTACGCTCAAAGGCGTCCACCTCTTTTTTCAGATCGATGCTGCCCTGCTTCAGATCCTTCATGGGGTAGCTCAAGCCGCTGTATCCCTTCCGTTCCTCCCGACGGGGCTCCAGACCGGTCTCTTCGCCGGTAAGAAGCTCTCCCCGGCTGAACAGCACGCACCGCTCCATCACGTTACGCAGCTCCCGCACATTGCCCTTCCAGTAGTACCCCTCCATCTCCTGCAAAAAGGCAGGGTCGATGTCCTTGAGGTGCTTGTTGAATTTCCGGTTGAAGTGCTCCAGGTAGAACCGGGCCAACACCGGAATATCCTCTCGCCGCTCCCGCAGAGGGGGAATACGGATCTGCATCACGTTCAGGCGGTAGAACAGGTCTTCCCGGAAGGTCCCCTTCTCCACTTCTTCCTCCAGATCCCGGTTGGTGGCGGCAATGATACGCACATTGACTTCGATATCCCGCAGGCCGCCTACCCGCTTAAAGCGCCGGTCCTCCAGGAAGGTAAGCAGCTTGGCCTGCATGGACAACGGCAATTCACCGATCTCATCCAGGAACACGGTACCTCCGTCGGCCAGCTCCATCAGGCCCTTCTTGGCCTTGTTGGCGCCGGTGAAGGCGCCTTTCTCATAGCCGAAGAGCTCTGACTCCAGCAAAGTCTCGGGGATAGCGCCGCAGTTTATTTTGACCAGCGGCGTATCCCGGCGGGGACTGCTGTCATGGATGGCATTGACCACCACGCCTTTGCCTGTTCCCGTCTCACCGCAGATGAGCAGATCCACGTTGTCATTCTGGGCCAGAATGTCCACATTGCGGCAGATCCGCTGGATGGCCTGGCTCTCCCCCACAATCTGCCGGGGACGCTGGCGCATCAGTTCCAGGCTGCGCCGCCGCTTGAGCTGATCCAGATTGCGACGGATGATCAGGTCCACCTCTTCCAGATCGAAGGGCTTTTGAATGTAGTGGCATGCCCCCCGCTTCATGGCCTCTACCGCCTGGGACACAGAGCCGTAAGCGGTGATCATGATGATCTGGATGTCCTCATCCACCTTTTTAAAATCCTCGATGTGGTCCAGTCCCAGTTCCTGGCCCAGACGGTTATCCAGCAGTACCACGTCAGGCCGGAACGTCTCCGCCAGCTCCGTCCCTTCCCGGATACTCTCTGCGGTACGTACATGGTAGCCCAGATCGGACAAGCCGCTCTCCAACGACATGCGGATCAGAAACTCGTCGTCTACCACTAATACCTTCGCCCTCATGCTTCTCCTCCTTTGCCGGGAAAGGCAATCCGTGCCCGGGTACCTTCCCCACGCCCGCTCTCCATGGAGAGCTGTCCTCCGTTTTCTCCCAAAAGCCGCCGCACAATAGACAGGCCAAGGCCGCCGGTCCCGGCCCCATGCAGCACCTGCTCCAATTTCTCCGGTCCCATACCTACGCCGGTATCGGTCACCGTCAGGCACACACCCTCCGGCTCCTTCTCTGCCCGGATCTCCAGCTGCCCGCCGTCCGGCATGGCCTTTACCGCGTTGTTAATCAGGTTGATCAGTACCTGGCGCAGTTCCCCCTCGTCTGCGTACAGCCACAGGCTGCCCTCCACCTGGGCGGTAAAGGCGATGCCCTTATTTTCCGCCACCTTAAAGTACAGAAGCTGCAGCTCATCAAACAGCGCATTGAGGCTTACCGTGGTCTTTTGGCTCTCCCGCCGCCGGGACAGGTTCAGAAGGTTCTCGATGAGCAGGTTGACCCGGTCTACCTCCCGCACCATGCCCTCACACAGCTTCTGATCCCGCTCCTGGGTCAGCTTGCGGCTGACCACCTGGATGCCTGCCCGAATACCCGCCAGAGGGTTGCGGATCTCATGGGCCACATCGGCGGCCAGCTTGCCGGTATAGGCCAGCTTTTCCTCCTCGCTGGAGCGCTCCTCCATTCTCTTTTTATAAGTAATGTCGTCGATGGTACACAGCACGCCCCACCGGGAGCCGTCCGGCTCCCGCAGCTGCCATACGCCGAATTCGTAATCCCGGCTTTTTCCCGTGGGCTCCGTCAGATGGGCAGGATCGGGCAACACGTCCTCCCGGCGCATGATCTGCCCCAGCAGCATCTCCAGGGTACGCCCCTGTTCGTCCCGCTCCTCCTGCCGTCCCAACATGGCCGAGGCACTGGCATTGACACAGAAGGCCTTTCCTTCCTGATCGTAAGCCACTACGCCAAAGGGCAGGTTTTCCACGATACTCTCATTCAGGGTTTTGACCCGAATCAGTTCTCCGGTATAGGTTCGGATGCTCTCCATCATCCGGGCAAAGGCCCGGGCCAGCTGGCCCACCTCGTCCGCCTTGCCCAGATACTCCTCCATATCCAGCTCTTCTTGTTCCGGACTCTCGCTGACGCTCTGGCAGACCTCACTGAGACGGCGGATGGGGTCAGAGATGTTGTGAGCAATGAGTACGCTGGCCTGGACAATGATCACTAGCATGGCTACCGCCGCCAGGATCATATATTTCTGCTCCTCGATGAACCGCTCCCGCAGGGCACTTTTATCCAGGCGGTATGAGATCTCCCAGCCCAGTTGGGGATCGATGGCCTGGGCCAGTACCTCCAGGTCCTCAGCATCCACACCGGGCTTTCCCAGCAGAAGTTCTCCCTGCTCATCATAGATAAACAGGCTGTCTCCCGTGTAGTGATTGCGGTACTTAGCCAGCAGCTTTTTCGGGTCCTGGCGGTAATCCTCCAGTTCCAAATCGGCCTGGATATACCCAATCAGGGTACTGGCGTTCTCCCGCTCGGCGGCTACCTTGACCCGGTATTCCGTAAAATACAAGATGGCACAAAAGCAGATCACGGTAGCCAGACTGATGCACACGAAGGGAATCAGGATCTTGTTTTCAATATCCATTCTGGGCCGCCGTATCTTCATCGTGCCCCCTCCTTTCTACGGTCCAGCAGCGAGACCACTGCCATGGCCGCCGTGGAGATGAACACCCCCGGCAAAGCGGGATGGATTCCGAGATGGCCGGCATAGTAGAGCGGATAGAGCACCAGAATCGCAGCCGCTCCTACCAAAATGCAGGCCCACACGCCCCGCTTGGTGACCCAGCGGCAAAGGAGGGTGCCATACATGGAGGGGAAGAGCAGAATACTCACCGCTCCCCACACATCTCCCCCGTAGGACAGGGTGAAATCCGGGGGATTGAGGGCCATCAGCATAGAGATGGTCCCGCCTCCAAAGACCGCCAAACGCCCCAGCGTAAGCACGCGCTGCTCTGAAATCGGTCTGGGCGCGGCAGTGCGCACCACATCATAAGAGAAAGAGGATGCGATGAGCAGCAGCTGAGAGTTGGCCGTAGACACACAGGCTCCGATAATGGCAAAGAGAAAAAATCCGCTCCAGCCGGTGTACAGCTCTTGGTTGAGCAGTCGGATGATCACCTCATCCGAGGACTTCACATAGGGCAGCGTAGGTACCAGAACCCGCATTCCCAGTCCGATATGCACTAAGGTAAA
Source organism: Flintibacter porci (assembly GCF_041925195.1). Lineage (NCBI taxonomy): Bacteria > Bacillati > Bacillota > Clostridia > Eubacteriales > Flintibacter > Flintibacter porci. The sequence continues at coordinate 95,244 of NZ_JBHEVB010000010.1, read as the reverse complement.
GTACAGTACCGCCAGCAAAATCAGCGCACCCAGCACCGTCCACCGGGCGGTTTTCTCATTTTTGGCGCACAGCATGCGGATGGTATACTGGGGGTTGGCCGCTACCCCAAGTCCCCAGCCCCAGAACATGGACAAACTGATCAGAGGGGTATAGCGGCTGTTGAACAGGGAGAGCAGCTCTCCCGTCTGGGTGGGATATTCCACCCCGGGATGTGCATAGCCGGAAATCTGCTTTGCCTGGCTGTATAGCTCACCCAGGCCTCCCACGCGGCTTACAATGGTAAAAAACAGAATAAACAGTCCAATGCTGAGCAGCGTAAGATTAAACGCATCCGTCCGCACCACCGAGCGGTATCCGCCGAAGGTGGTGTAGAGGATAAACAGATAGACCATCAGCACTGCGGCGGGATAGGGGATATCAAACAGGGCGGAGGCCACCATACCAAAGCCCTTATACTGAGTGACCAGGTAAAACACATAGACGGTAATAAAAATGATACCGTAGGCCATCTGCAGCTTGGGGGACTGGTAGCGCTTGCGGAAGATTTCCGGAATGGTGATGGCGTCCCAGGCATACAGGCGCCGGCTCACCGCCGCCAGCAGAAGTCCCCCTAAAAACCAGGGCACCACCGAATAAAACAGCACTGCCAAGCCGTCTTCATACACCCCGCCGGTCAGGCTGAGAATGGTGATGGCGGACAGCCAGGTCCCCGCAAAGGTACAGATACAAAGAGGAAGGCTTACCTTCCGGTCACAAGTAAAATAGCTGCCTACTGTCCGGTTGTCCCGCAGGCTGCTCTTTCCAATGAGCAGCAGGGCCACGGAGTAGACGCAGAAATAAATGAGGTAGAGTACAGTCTTGTTCACAGGGTTTCTCCCTTCCCTTGGCTTTCCAGACATTCTACCACATTTTTCGTCCCAATGGAATGAAAAAAGAGGCCGCTTCCGCGGCCTCTTCTTTATCTGCGCCAGGGTCCGGCCCAGGCCAGTCCCTTGCCTCTGATTTCAAATTTTCCCGTTTCATCGGTATAAAACCGGCGGTAGAACAGCGCCTGGATCACCAGCCACAGTCCGCCGTACAGTACGAACAGAAAGGCCCACCGGGGCATGATACGGCTTGCCGCCTCCAAGGGGGTGCCGATTCCTCCGGCTGTGTAGCAGTAGTCCCACCCAAACAGGCGGTTACATACCAGACTCACCCCTACCAGTACGCCCACCGGAACAAAACAGAGCACCCGGTCGCCGGGCTGGGGGCGGTACACGTCACCGGCCCACAGCAGCACTGCTGCCGCAATCATCAAAATGTGATAAATCAGGCTGCGTACCGGAACAAAGTGGAAAAACGGATAGTGGTTGAGGTATACATTGAATACCAGTCCCAGCACGCCTCCCATGACTCCCATGGTGCACACATTGGCCGCCGCCATCTGCCGCAGCTTCTCCCGCCGGGAGAAGACCGCCAGAGGCAACATCATCCAAAACAGGGAACACAGGTAAAGGGGCAGGGTGGTCGAGGGCTGGATATGACCAAACTGCCGCATTTCCCACACCCAGTACACCGGGTCAAACAGCAGCGCAAGCACTGCGCACACCTTCAGCCAGCCCTGTACCCGTTCTCTCCCAGCCCGGCGGGCCGCAGTAATCAGAAGGCAGACCAGCACGCCGGTCGATATCAGCACCAAAATATGAGGCAGGCGAAACATAACATCTGTCCTTTCTCTTTTTTTCTATCCTATCGCCTCCCCCTATAAATTCCCCCTGGATTTTCTTAAGATTTACTAAGAACGAGAAAATTTTTAAGCCCACGCTTTCCGCAGGCCTTTGAGTTTGTTATAATGGCCTTAAACATATATAAAAAGGAGGCCGTCCAAGATGAACCCTTTGATTCTGATCGCAGAGGACGACGCAGATATTCGAGGCCTGCTCAAGCTCTACCTGGAGGGCGAAGGTTTTCGAGTCCTGGAGGCAGACAACGGCGCACGGGCTCTGGATCTGGCCCGGGCACAGGCCCCGGATATGGCCATTCTGGATATCATGATGCCCCAGCTCAACGGCTTTGAGCTCACCCGCGCCCTGCGCAAGTTCAGCGATATTCCCATTCTCATCCTCTCCGCGAAAAGCCAGGACAACGACAAGATCCTGGGCCTGAATCTGGGGGCGGACGACTATATCACCAAGCCCTTTAACCCTGTGGAAATCGTGGCCCGGGTCAAGGCCCAGCTGCGCCGCGCCTTCCGCAGCGGGAGCGATATCCTCACCGTGCGGGAACTGACCCTGGATACCACCACCTTCCAGCTGACCAAAAACGGCAAGCAGATTCTCCTTACTCCCATGGAGTATAAGATTCTGGCCCTGCTCATGCGCTCTCCCGGCCGCATTTACACCAAGATCCAGCTCTATGAAGGGGCCATCGGAAACTGCTTTGAGGGCGATGACAATACTATGATGGTGCATATCTCCAAGCTGCGGGACAAAATCGAGGATGATCCCAAGAGTCCCCGCTACATCATCACCGTGAGAGGATTGGGGTATAAGCTTGAAAAATAACAAGCGTTCCGGAAGTCTGTTCCGGCTGCTGGCCAGAAGCTACCTGCTTTTCACTCTGACTCTGCTGATGATTGCCGGAGGGATTTTTTCTCTCTGGAATCATTACCTCAATTCCAGCTATGTGCCGTCGGACTGGATAGCTATGCTGAGCGACCCCGCCCTGACAGAGGGAAAGTACGACAGCTTGCGGCACTATCTGAGCAACAGCGGAGATTCCTTCGGCGTTTATGACAGCAACGGAAAACTGGTCTACGCCTCCACAGAAGATTTTGACTCCTCCTATACCCAGCAGGAGCTCTCCTGCATCCCCCAATACGGCAGCAATGTCCTGATCGACTCCTACGATCTGAGCCAACACAAGAGCAATGTTAGTTATTTACTTATCAAACACACCTTTCAAAGCGATACAGGTGAAGAATCTGTGGACCTGATGGCGCTGGATCAGAATTATCAGGTCCTCTTGGGCGGATTGCAGGACGGGAAAACCAGCTATACCCCCCGGGAATATCAACTGCTTACCGGTTCCCGATATCCTAACAGTTTTCTTCAGTGCACTTCCTTTGAAAACAGCCAGGGTCAGACTATGACCCTGCTTCTGCGGGAGGCTCTCTGGAATGAGACTGATTATCTCAGACACTACAACCAGTCCCGAGTCATTTGGCTTTTGTTCCTGCCTTTGTTCCTGGCCGATGCAGGACTGTTCATCTGGTGGCTGAGTCGGAAAATCGGCCGTCCTCTGCGCAAGCTCAACGACGCGGTGATCTCCCAGTCGGAGGGCCGCCTTGTACGGGTTGGCGAGTGCGGAGGTACTTTGGAAATCCGCCGCATTGGAGAGAGCTTTGACCGTTTCTCCGACCGACTGGCGGAGAGTGAGCGCCAGCGCCGGATTCTGGACGAGGGACGTCAGAAGCTGATTGCCGATATCTCCCACGACCTGAAAACCCCCATCACTGTCATTGCCGGCTACATCGACGCCATCTGCGATGGCAAGGTTCCGCCCGAGGAGCAGACCCGCTACTTGCGGGCCATCCAGAGCAAGGTGGAGGCTCTCACCGAGCTGGTCAACGCCTTCCATGAGTACAGCAAGGTAGAGCATCCGGAGTTCATCCTCCACCCTGAGCGCACTGACCTGTGCGAATTTTTGCGGGAATATCTGGCCGTGAAGTACGAGGAGATCGATCTGGCGGGGTTCTCTCTGGAGATTGCTATCCCAGAGCGTGCCATCTTCTGCCAGCTGGATCCCCTCCAGTTCCGCCGGGTACTGGACAACCTGCTCTCCAACGCTCTGCGGCATAACCGTCTGGGGACCGTGCTGTTCTTCGATGTGGATGTGGACAAATCCTTTGCCTTGGTACGGGTGGCGGACAACGGCTCGGGCATCCCTCCCGAGCGTATCCCGTATATCTTCGAACCCTTTGTTGTGGGCAGCGATGCCCGCTCCGGCACCGGAAGCGGCCTTGGACTGGCCATCACGCGGCGCATTATGGAAAAGCATGGAGGCACCATAAGCCTCACTCCCCATCCCGCACCCGGCCGCAGCAACGAATTTGTCCTACGCCTGCCTATTGACTCACAGCTTCCCCCTCAAGAGGAATCATGATTCAAAAAGAACAAACTTTCAGCCTTGGTTGAAAGTTTGTTCTTTTCTTTACGAATTTTAACGCCGGACAAATGGGTGCTAAAGCTTGCCGGAGTATCATCCATAACAGAAAGGAGGCCGAATGATGGATGGATCTAATCTGCGCAGCCAGCCTGTGATTGAAGTCAGAGACCTCTGGAAGGAATACCCCGCAGGAGACGAAACTGTGGTGGCTCTCCGGGATATCACCTTGAATATTCACCGGGGAGATATCTGCTGTATCTTCGGTCCCTCCGGCTCCGGAAAGAGCACCCTGCTCAATCAGCTCTCCGGGCTGGAAAAGCCCACCCGGGGCGAGGTATTGATCGGCGGCGTCCCCATCTCTCGTCTGAGCGAGACACAGCTTACGAATTTCCGTCAGCGGCATCTGGGATTTGTCTTTCAATCCTATAACCTTCTGCCCAACCTGACGGCCACAGAAAATGTAGCTCTCCCGCTGATGTTCCGTGGGGTACCTAAGCCTCAGCGGGAGCAGGCAGCCAGAGAGCTTCTTGCCCGAGTGGGCCTGAGCCATCGGCTTAACCACTTTCCCAGCCAGATGTCCGGCGGCCAGCAGCAGCGCGTGGGCATTGCCCGGGCCTTTATCTCCCGGCCTGACATCGTCTTTGCCGATGAGCCCACAGGAAACCTGGACTCAAAAGCCACCTTCCAGGTCATGGATATGATCTGTTCCTTCGCCCGGGATTTCCACCAGACTGTCATTCTGGTCTCCCACGACCCGGAGATGGCCTCTTACGCGCATCATATCGTTACCCTGCTGGACGGCGGGATTATTCGGGAGCAGCATATGGAAAAGGAGAGGGGATTGTATGAATCAAATACCATTTCAGATCCGGTTTTGTTTGTTGAGCCATTCCGCCGCCTGCATTACCGGAATGTGGGGAATTAACCGGTGAGACGGCAAGACCTGTTCCACCTGTGCGCCCAGAATCTGCTCCGCAAAAAAACACGCACCTTTCTTACCACCCTGGGCGTGCTGATCGGATGCTGCTCCATTGTCATCACCGTATCCCTGGGTGTGGGCATGAAAGAGACTCAGGAAAAAGCTCTGTCAGAACTGGGAGACTTAACTATCATCACCGTAAATCCCCCTCAAAACAGCCAAACAGGCGCACTGGACGATCATCTGCTCCAACAGCTGCGGGAGATCAGCGGAGTAAAAGCAGTCACGCCGAAATTTACTCTGGATATTGACTCCGTTACCCTGTCCGCCGGACCAGACCACCGCTATGTGGCCCAATGGACCAACATCGTAGCTATGGATGTCAGCGTCATGGAAACCATGGGCTACCGCTTTTTGGAAGGCTCCCCTGCCACAAAGCCCGGCGATGCTATCATCGGGCAGTACATGGCCTATAATTTGAAAGATACCTTACGCCCCGAGGGGGACGATATGGTCAACCGCTTTGACGGCGACTGGGATGGATTCGGCAATCAGATTTCTGTCCCCGCCCCCTACCTGGATCCCATCGGCCAGGAATTTACCTTGGAAGTGAAAACCCGTGCTGGGGTATTTTCTATGCCGCTGCATCCGGTGGGTGTGATAAAAGAAGACTACTCCAAGGGCAACGAGACCGTTGACGGCGTTATGATCTCCCTGGATGACCTGCGCCGCCTCCTGGGACAGGCCGACCATGATATTCCCATCTCCTATGACAGCATTTTAGTCAAGACCTCCAGCATCAGCCAGGTCTCGGGAGTAGAGGGTAAGATCAACGCTATGGGATATCCCACCGAATCCATGGAGAGCGTACGCAAGCCCTTAGAAAAAGAAGCCCAGCATAGACAGATGACACTGGGCAGCTTGGGTGCCATCTCGCTGTTTGTGGCCGCGCTGGGCATTATCAATACCATGATCATGTCTATCTCCGAGCGCACTCGGGAGATCGGAATCATGAAATCTCTGGGCTGCCCGGTCTCCGACATCCGGATCATGTTTTTGGCGGAAGCCGGTGCCATTGGCTTTATGGGTGGTATATCTGCCTGTGTCATCAGTGTTATTATCTCGGCGGCTATTAACTTCATATCCATGGGGCCCAGCTTAGACCATCTCATTCCTGCTCTGCTTGGCGGAGAGGATGTGGCAAGGATTTCGGTGATCCCACCGTGGCTTCTGCTCTTTGCCGTCCTTTTCTCTGTTCTCATCGGCTTGGGCGCAGGCTGCTATCCGGCCAACAAGGCGGTACGCATCTCCGTTTTAGAGGCCATCAAAAGCGAGTAGGCAGCCAAACAAAATTATACTCTCTATAAAAGACAGGAAGGCAGTCCGTTTCGGACTGCCTTCCTGTTTTTGTGAGAGTCAGTGGTTTTTATCTGTGTCCCGAAACAGCAGGGTAATACACCACAGCGCCGACAGGCCCACCACGGTGTAGATCACCCGGCTGATCAGTCCATCAGACCCACCGCCGACAAAGGCCACCAGATCAAACTGAAACAGTCCCACGCTGCCCCAGTTCAGCCCGCCGATAATCAGCAGGGCCAAAGCGATCTTGTCCATGATCACGTCAGATTACCTCCTCGGATTGGGTTCCGGGGATAGCATTTCCAGGCCAGAGAAAAACTATGCACGGACAACACGCAATTTCATTTTAACGATGCCGGTCCAAATCCCATGGGAAGTAGTTCCCACAAGCCTGCCTGCTGAAACTGGCCATGCTGATTGACCGCCAGCACCCGAAGTTTTGGCGCAAATTCATACAGCATCTGCCGGCAGGCGCCGCAGGGCCAGCAAAAATCCTCTCCGCTGCCCGCAATAGCCAGTGTGGTCCAGCCGGTGGTCCGTCCCTCACTTACCGCCTTCACCAGGGCGGTACGCTCCGCGCACAGAGTGGAACCGTAGGCCGCATTTTCCACATTGCAGCCGGTAAACACCGTTCCGTCCTCGCATAAGAGAGCCGCGCCCACTGCAAAATGAGAATAGGGTGCATAAGAAAATTTCCGCATCTCCAAGGCTCGCTGCACCAGTTCCTGATCGGTCATGTTCCTGCCTCCTTCTCCCGCGCTCGGGCGGGCGTCTGTTCTCTTCTAGCATACCCCAGCAGAAAAAAACTTGCAATCTTCTTTTCCCGTGCTATAATATTTTCCAGCGGACCGCCGACAGCGGTCCACTGCAATCAAAAAGGGAGCTCGCAAACGGGCTGAGAGGAAGCTGTGCGCTTCGACCTGTGACCTGATTTGGGTAATGCCAACGTAGGGAGATTATGGTATGCGTACGCCGCGGGATTGTCTCTCTCGAGAGATACCCGGGGTGATTTTGTTTTTGGAGGCACTTCTATGGCCCACTTTCTTCCCCAGGCAGCCATTTTTGATCTGGACGGCACCCTTACCGACTCCATGTACGTCTGGGACCACATTCCAGAGGAGTTGGTACGCCGGTTTGGCGGCCATCCCGCTCCCGATCTGTCCCACACGCTGCGCGCGATGAGTTCTCCTCAGGCCATCGACTACCTGATCCGCACCTACCATCTCCCCGCTTCCTCCCAGCAGCTCATGGAGGCCATGGAGGACTTGGCTGACCGGGAATACCGGGACCAAGTTCCTTTGAAGCAAGGCGTTCGCCCTCTTCTGGAGCGGCTTCACCAACTTGGCGTGCCCTGCGCCGTGGCTACCGCAAGCCAGGTCCATCAGGCCAGGCAGGCTCTGGAGCGGCTGGACGTCTGGCCCTTTTTCTCCTTTGTTCTGAGCGCAACTCAGTACGGTCCCAAGACCCGCCCGGACCTCTATCTGGAGGCCGCCAGGCAGCTGGGAGCCGCTCCGCAGCGAACCCTGGTCTTTGAAGATGCCCTTCACGCCGCCCAGACCGCCGTTCAGGCCGGCTTCCAGGTAGTTGGCGTGTATGACGCCTTTTCCTCCGAGGACCAGCCTGCGCTGAAGGAAATCTGCCGCTGGCATCTGAAACAGCTGGACGATCCGTCCTTTCTCGCCCAGCTGGGCTAAATCTGTTTCCCCCAGGTTCTTAGGAAGAACCGTTTATGTATGCGGCGAATTGGGGGCACCACCTTTCGTCGCACTATAAAACTTCAATGCGTCAAAACAGAAAGGAGTCTTAACTATGAAAACCGCATTGACGATCGCTGGAAGCGATTCCAGCGGAGGCGCCGGGATCCAAGCCGATATCAAGACCATGACGGCCAATGGCGTATATGCCATGAGCGCTGTCACCGCCCTGACGGCCCAGAACACCACCGGCGTTTACGGCATCCTGGAGTCCACCCCTGAGTTTCTTGCCAACCAGCTGGACTGTGTCTTCACGGACATCTTCCCTGACGCAGTCAAAACCGGAATGGTCTCCTCCACCGCCCTGATCCAGGTCATCGCGGACAAGCTCAAACAGTATGGGGCAAAAAACATTGTGGTAGACCCGGTGATGGTGGCCACCAGCGGCTCCCGCCTTATTTCCGAGGAGGCGGTGGAGGCCCTGAAGGAACAGCTGCTTACTCTGGCTACCCTTCTTACCCCCAACATCCCCGAGGCCCAGGTTCTCTCCGGCATGACCATTACCACCGCAGAGGATATGGAGCGGGCCGCCCAGGCCATCAGCGAGACCTACGGCTGCGCCGTACTGTGTAAGGGAGGCCATCAGATCCACGATGCAGATGACCTTCTCTGGCGGGATGGCCAGAGCACCTGGTTCCGTGGCCGCCGCATTGACAACCCCAATACCCACGGCACCGGCTGTACGCTCTCCAGTGCCATCGCCTCCAACCTGGCTAAGGGCTACGACCTGACCCAGGCTGTGGAGCGCTCCAAGGCCTACATCTCCGGCGCTCTGGCAGCCATGCTGGATCTGGGCGCAGGCAGCGGCCCCATGGACCACCTGTTTGCTCTGCGGGGGGAGTTCGTGGATGACTAACCTGATCGTTGCAGCCTTTACCCTCTGCTATTTTGCCGTTACCCTGTTTTTGTGCCGCGGGATCCGCCTGTCTGCCCGGGATATCTGTCTTGCCGGCCTGATGTCGGCGACCACCCTGGTGCTGCGCTGTTTCCTGATCACCCTGCCCAACGGGAGCCATATCAGTCTTGGCGCCATGCTGCCCATCCTTCTGCTCTCCCTTCTGGTCAACGCCAGGGTGGCCTTCTGCGCTGGATGGGTCACCGGCCTGCTGGCCATGCTTCTGCTGCCTGACTGGCAGCCGGTACACTGGGCCCAGCCTTTTGTGGAACAGCTTATCTGCTTCTCCGCTTTGGGCTATGCCAGTGTCTTTGGAACCGACCGGCGCTGGAAAATCATCCTGGGCACCACACTGGCGGTTGCCCTCAGCGTGACCAGTCATATTATGGCCGGTGCAGTTTTCTTTGCCCAGTACGCCTGGGACGGCTACGGCCCCTGGGCATACAGCATTGTGGCTAATCTGTCGGGCCACGGCACAGAGGGTCTGCTTACCATTATTCTTGTCTCCGTGCTGCCTGTGCGGCGGCTGGAGAAATCCATTAAGGCAGGTGTACCGCAATGACATTCACGCAGGAACTGATCGAGAAAAATTTGTCTGTGTGGCAGCAATGCCTGGACTCCCCCTTTCTTCAGCAGCTTGGAGCAGGAACCTTGGATGAAGCCTGTTTCAAGGGCTATATTGTGGATGACAGCCTCTACCTCCGGGAATATGCCAAAGTATTTGCCTGGGGCATGACCAAAGCCGAGGATTTGGAGGCCATCCGAACCTACTATTCCCTGCTCTCCTTTGTCAACGAAGGGGAGGGCGCTACCCGCCTGGTCTACCTCAAGCGCTACGGTTTGGATGACGCCTCCATCCAGCACCTGCCGCAGCGTCCGGAAAATCTGGCCTACACCGACTGTATGGTAAAGGCCGCCCGGGATGGCCAGGGTGCCCCGGAGTGCATGATGGCCTGTCTGCCCTGCATGGTCAGCTATCAGTGGATCTTCCAGCGGCTGCTGCAGCAGTATCCCAACGTCCGGCAGACCCCCTTCTGGCCTCTGGTTCGGGACTACACCAGTGATGCCTATGAGCAGGCCTGCCAAAGCTGGCTGGCATATACGGACCGGATCTGTCAGGATCTGGACGGGGAACGCAAGGTCCAGTGCAGTGAGATATTCCGGGAATGTTCCCTCCATGAACTGCACTTCTGGGAAATGAGCTTACAGCCCCGCACCGATCTTCCCTGATGTTCTTCTCTGTCTAAAAAACAAGCCCCTGCCGATGGCAGGGGCTTGTTTTTATTTCAAAATGCTCATCCGCTCCAGGCGGTCATAGATATCCTCCCGGTGTTCCGGGTGGAGATAGGTGATGGTAATAATAAACAGCGTATCTCCCGCCACCGCTTCACAGGACACGCGGTAGAGCAAATCGTCGTCTTTCTTCTTGGGGGGCATCTCCTTCCAACCCCAATGGGCTTGTCCGCCCTCCAGCTGCTTGGTGCGGACATCCTGCAGCTGGGCCATGTCCATTCCAAACTGTGCCGATCCCATCCTGCTGCGCAGCGCAGTGAAATGCCAAATGGGGCTCTCGCTCTCCTCATCCCGCCAGATCGCTCCAGCGCTGTCCATACCACCGTTGGACCACTCGTAGTGGTACAGACCGGGCAGGGGCACCACAAGCTTGTCGTAGGGCTGCAGAACCTCTCCTCTGCGGTAACCGATGGGATAAAGTTCCTCCATCTCAGGCACATCTTCCGGCATGTTGGGGGTACGATCGTCCAGAATGCAAAGTTCCCGGTAATCCGCCACCGGCTGGGGCAGAGACGGGTCCATGGCGGCAGAGCGCTCCAGGGTATCCAGAATATCGGCATTGATCTGCCGGTCCTGATAGCTGCGGTCGGAGGGTGCAAAGCAGCAGTCCTCCCAGAACTGTTTCAGCGCTCGGTTGCGCAGATACAGGGCATTCATCCCCGGCTGATCCCACAAAAACAGGTACTGCGCCAGCTCCTCCAGCGCCCCCTTCTCAAGCTTTTCCTTTAACCACGCCACTGGGAACCGTCCCAGAGGCGTTGCAATGGTGTCGGGCACCACCTCTGGCCGGTACTGGTCCACTTCCCAGAAAAGATATCCCATCTCTCCCGGCGCAGTCTTTTCCAGCACCTGGCTCACCTGCTCCTCCAGCCAGGGGAGAAACCACTCCCGGCGCAGAGCCCCAAAATCCCGGTCCTGCTGGTAGTCCGAGCGGTCCTGAACGTTCCACTCCTTGATTCCAAGGCCTCCCAGCTCCTCCAGCAGCTCCAGGGCCGCCTTATGAAAGCCGGGACCGACGGGGGTGGTGTTGCACCCACACCGCAGATTCCACTGGCCAAACAGTCCCTTCTCCTTGGTCCAGGCAAAATCCAGATAACCACGGGGACACATAACAATACGCATGCCCTCTTCCCACACGCCCAGGCGCAGGTTTCGCTGCTTGACCAGACGCTGGACCGATTTCACCAAAGTATCCTTGCTGCGGATCTTTCCCGTGCAGGTGATATCAATATTGCCCATGCTCGTCCTCCTCAGCAGCACTGCTGGATCAGCCAAACCCGGTCAAACCGGCGCTGGGCCAGATCCTCCCGGCGGATGTAGAAGTAGATTCGGCCGCAGTCGCCGAACATCAGCTCGAAGTCTCCGTTTTCCACGGTGTCAAGCTGGAAGAGCAGCTGCCACTCCCGGACGCTGGGAGTACGCAGGGCGCCGCGCTCCTCCATGGGAATATTCTCCCAGCTTCCTCCCAGATAGTATCCCCGGCTAATGAGTTCACATTGCAGGGTCATATTGTTCTGAATGATGTCCGGCCAGCCCAGCAGCTGGGAGCGGTTGGCCGGGTAGTCCATCCCCAGCTCCCGCCGGGCCTGGTCAAAGATACGGTAGTCGTTGGCGGTCCAGGGGTACTCCAGGGCAGGACAGGCATCCTGAAAATCCGGAGCATCTGCCGCCCCGGACAGCTCCGCCGCCAGTTCCGGCAGGCGGAACTCCTCCTCCAGCTCTGCCGGGAATTCCGCCCGAGCCAGGTTGCCCTTAAACCAGAATACCTGGGCACACCCCTGGTCCTTGGGATCATAACCCCAGCGCTGAGACCCCAGCTCATAGAAAAAGGAGAGGACACCCTCATGGGGCAGCAGTCCCTCCTTATCCAGAGCAGCCAGCTGAGCACAGTCAAACTGGGCCAAAAAGGCCAGAGGCCGCTCCTTCACCTGGTCATCCTCCCGGGTGTCGGTTTCAAATACCGGCCAGACGAAATCTGCCGGCACATCGGGCCGGCCGCCGAACTTACTTGCACCCACGGCAAGCTGCTCGCTGTGAGAAACAAACCGGGTATCGATCCGGCTGCGGTAGAGTTGAGGCAAGATGTTTTTCCAATCCATGGCGGTGTTCCTTTCCGGGGGCCTCCCCCCTGTCAAAACGCTTGATATCATCCTACCACAACTCCTGTACTTTGGTCAAATATTACAGCGTCATCTCACCTCACTCCTGATACCCGCCTCTCGCCTCTCCACCCTGTTTCCTTATTTTTACTTTCACTTTTCTCCGATTCTGCCCTTTTTTCCTCTTTCCTTGTCCCGTTTGGCCGGGACAAATTTTCTTGAAAGAAAGAAACTTTCAGACTTTTTCCCTCCCCTGCACCAGTCCTCTTTTTGACATATCATCTTGCCTTTCCAATTGAAACGGAGAGAGAAAAATGCCGTCAAATTTGCATTATTTCTTCAATATTGAATTTTTCCCTGCATTTTCCCATTCCAACTTTTCGTTATTATAACCAATAGATTTCCATTCTTTCATCCTTTATTATGTATAATATGTGGGGAAACTGCGCTTCTCAGCGCTTAACGGAAAGAAGAGGTGTAAACAATGTCCAACGGTATCTCATTGGCCCGCGTGGAGGAGATCATCAACTCCTACGGCTGCCAGCGCCACCAGTTGATCGCCATCATGCAGGACGTACAGGCCGAGTTTAAATATCTTAGCCCCCAGGTCCTGGAACTGATCGCACAGAAGCTGAACATCGGCGTGGCAAAGGTGTACAGCGTGGCCACATTCTACGAAAACTTCTCCCTGGAAGCCAAGGGAAAGTACATTATCAAGGTATGTGACGGCACCGCCTGTCACGTGCGGAAATCTCAGCCCATCTATAACGCCATCCGGGAGTATCTGGAGCTGGAGGATAAGCAGAAGACCTCTGCCGACGGACTGTTTACCCTGGAGACGGTGGCCTGCTTGGGCGCCTGCGGACTGGCTCCCGTAGTCACCGTCAACGATCAGGTCCACTCCAAAATGAGCCCCGAACTGGCCATCGACCTGTTGGAGTCCCTGCGAAAGGAGGAGGCCGCCCATGAACGCAGCTAAATTGACCCGTGACCAGTTGAAGGTCCGACAGATGAAGGCCAAGCGGGCACTGGAAGCACAGCGCCGCCAGGTTCTCATCTGCGCCGGTACCGGCTGTATTGCCGGCGGCTCTCTGAATATCTACGACAGACTGAAAGAGGAGTGCCAGCGCCGGGGACTGAACGTCCATGTGGGCCTTCTCCGGGAGGACGAAACCCCTGAGACCAAGTCCGACGACATCAACCTTAAGCGCAGCGGCTGCCACGGCTTCTGCGAGATGGGTCCCCTGCTCCAGATCGAGCCCGACGGCATTCTCTACACCCACGTACAGGTGGAGGACTGCGACGACATCATCGAGCAGACTCTGCTGCGGGGCAAGGTGATTCCCCGGCTGCTCTACCAGCTGGATGGAGTAACCTATGAGAAGCATGAGGACATCCCCTTCTATCATAAGCAGCACCGCATCGTGCTGGAAAACTGCGGCACCACCGACGCGGAGGATATTGACGAATATCTGGCCAAGGATGGCTACTCTGCCTTTGAAAAGGCTCTGTTTGAGATGACCGACGAGGCCATCTGCAAGGAAATTATGGATTCCGGCCTGCGTGGCCGAGGCGGCGGCGGCTTCCCCGCCGGCCGCAAATGGGAGAGCGTGCGTCAGCAGCCCAAGGGCAAGAAGTACGTGGTGTGCAACGGCGACGAGGGTGACCCTGGCGCCTTTATGGACCGCTCCATCATGGAGGGCAATCCCCACTCCATCATCGAGGGCATGCTCATCGCCGGTGTGGCGGCGGGCAGTGACGAGGGCTACATCTACGTCCGCGCCGAGTATCCCTTGGCCGTGTCCCGTCTGCGCAACGCCATCGCCCGGGCGGAGGAGCTGGGCCTGCTGGGCGACCATATTCTGGGCACTGACTTCTCCTTCCATCTTCATGTAAACCGGGGTGCAGGCGCCTTCGTCTGCGGCGAAGGCAGCGCCCTCACCGCCTCCATCGAGGGCAACCGCGGCATGCCCCGTGTAAAGCCTCCCCGTACCGTGGAGCATGGCCTGTGGGCTCAGCCTACGGTTCTCAACAACGTGGAGACCTTCTCCACCGTTCCTCTCATCATCCGCAACGGCTCCAAGTGGTACCGCTCCATCGGCACCGAGAAGAGCCCGGGCACCAAGGCCTTCGCCCTCACCGGCAACGTGGTGAACACCGGCCTCATCGAGGTCCCCATGGGCACCACCCTGCGGGAGGTCATCTTTGACATCGGCGGCGGCATCAAGGACGGTAAGAAGTTCAAGGCCGTCCAGATCGGCGGCCCCTCCGGCGGCTGTCTCACCGAGGAGCACCTGGATATGCCCATGGACTTCGACTCCCTGAAGAAAGTGGGCGCCATGATCGGCTCCGGCGGTCTGGTGGTTATGGACGAGGACACCTGTATGGTAGAGGTGGCCCGTTTCTTCATGAACTTCACCCAGAATGAATCCTGCGGCAAGTGCGTTCCCTGCCGTGAGGGTACCCGCCGCATGCTGGAGATTCTTACCCGCATTGTCAACAATGAGGGCTCTCTGGAGGACCTGGACCTGCTGGAGACTTTGGCCAACACCATTACCGAGACCTCTCTGTGCGGCCTGGGCCAGAGCGCCTGTAAGCCGGTCCAGAGCACCCTGAAGTACTTCCGGGATGAATACCTGGCCCACGTAGTGGATAAGCACTGCCCCCACTGCAACGGCCGTAAGAAGGAGCTGCAGATCGATCCCGAGCTGTGTAAGGGCTGCGGCAAGTGCATGAAGCAGTGTCCCATGGACGCCATCTCCGGCCAGATCCGGATGCCCCATGTCATTGACACAGAAAAATGTATCAAATGCGGCGCGTGCTGGGGCTGCTGTCCCTTCGGCGCCATTCGAGAGGAGTGAGCACTATGGCAAAGGGAATCATGTATATCGACGGCCAGCGGGTCCCCTTCGACGGGGAACCCAACGTGCTCTCCGTCATCCGCAAGGCAGGCATCGAAATGCCCACCTTCTGCTACTACTCCGACCTGTCTGTCTACGGCGCCTGCCGTATGTGCGTGGTAGAGGACGAACGGGGCAAGATCGAGACCTCTTGCTCCATGAAGCCTCGGGATGGCCTGTCCATCCGCACCAACACCGCCCGTCTGCTCAAGCACCGGCGGATGATTTTGGAACTGCTCCTCGCCTCCCACAACTGCAGCTGCACCACCTGTGAAAAGAGCGGCGACTGCCGCCTGCAGGAGCTGGCCATGCGCTTTGGCGTGCGCCGGGTGCGCTTCGGGGACAGCCGGGAGGAGTCTACTCTGGACGACAGCAGTCCCGCTGTGGTCCGTGACCCCAGCAAGTGCATTCTGTGCGGCGACTGCGTACGCATGTGTGAGGAGACCATCGGCATGGGCATCATCGACTTTGCCCGCCGTGGCTACAATATGCGGGTCTCCCCCGCCTTTGGCCGCAACCTCTCGGAGACCCACTGCATCAGCTGCGGCCAGTGTGCCGCTGTGTGTCCCACCGGCGCCATCACCATCTACAACCAGATCGGCAAGGCCTGGCGCGCCATCCACGACCCCCAAAAGCGGGTGGTGGTCCAGATCGCTCCCGCCGTCCGCGTGGCAGTAGGCGAGGCCTTCGGCCTGCCCGCGGGCCAGAACGTGCTGGACCAGCTGGTCACCGCGCTGAAATTCATGGGCGTGGATGAAGTATACGACACCACCTTCGGCGCCGACTTCACCACCATTGAGGAGTCGCAGGAGTTCCTGGCCCGTCTGGAAAAGGGCGGTCCCTTCCCCATGTTCACCTCCTGCTGCCCCGCTTGGGTCAAGTATCTGGAAAATGAGAATCCCAAATATCTGAAGAACATCTCCACCTGTAAATCTCCCATGGAGATGTTTGCTGCCATCATCCGGGAACACTATCAGAAGAAGGATGCGGAAGACGGTCGTTCCACCTTCCACATCGCGATCATGCCCTGCACCGCCAAGAAGATGGAGGCCGCCCGGCCCCAGTTCTACCACAACGGCAAGCCCGATGTGGATGTGGTGCTCACCACCCAGGAGATCATCAACATGATCAAGGAGTCGGGCATCCAGCTGCCCCAGATGGAGCTGGAGTCCCCCGATCTTCCCTTCGGTCTTGGCTCGGGCGCAGCCGTGATCTACGGCTCCTCCGGCGGCGTGGCTGAGTCTGTGGTGCGTTACTGCCTGCCTGACAAGAGCAAAAACACCCTGCGTGAATTGCAGTATTCCCCCCTGCGGGGCAATGAGGCTATCCGTGAGGCCACCGTACAGGTGGGTGAGCGGGAAATCAAGCTGGCTGTGGTTCACGGCCTCATCAACGCTCAGAAGCTGCTCAAGGAGATCGATGCGGGCACCGCCTATTACGACCTGGTAGAGGTCATGACCTGCCCCAGCGGCTGCGTAGGCGGCGCCGGACAGCCCTACGGCCTCAAGCAGAAAAAGCAGGACCGGGCCGCTGGCCTGTATGCTGCCGACCGGGCCGCTCCCTTCAAGCGTGCGGAGAAGAACCCGGTGGTTCTGGACTTCCTCAACAATTACACTCCCGAGCAGCGCCACGAACTGCTCCACACCAGTTATCAAGGCTGACCATTTCTTTTCCCAAAACAGCACACAGGCCGTCCATATTTCTATGGACGGCCTGTGTGTTATTTCTCCTCCTGCTGCCAGACCCGGGGAAGGGTCACGGTAAAGCAGGTTCCATTTTGAGCGTCACTTTTCACTTCGATCTGTCCCCGGTGGAACTGAACGATGGTATGGGCAATGGCCAATCCCAGGCCATACCCTCCCTCCTTCCGGCTGCGGGAGCCGTCGGCCCGGTAAAACCGCTGAAACAAGTGATCCAAGTGTTCCGGCGGAATCGGTTGTCCGGTATTGGTCACTGTCAGTACCGCCCGTTCCTGGCGGCGCTGCAGCTCCAGCCTCACCCGTCCGGCCTCTCCGGCATACTTGACTGCGTTGTCCAGCAAAATCATAACCAGCCGCTCCAGGCAGTCCAGATCGCCGTGGATGGACAGTCTGGGCTGGATCTCACTGTCCAGCTCTACTCCACTCTCAAAGGCCACCGATTCAAACCGCAGCACGCAGCCGGTGACCAAGTCGCTGAGGTTGCATATCTGCGTTTTGGCAGACTGCCTGGCGTCGTCATGCTTGGCCAGAAACAGCATATCCTCCACCAGCCCCTTCATCCGCTGGGCCTCTTCCTGAATGTAGCTGATCCACTTATGTTGGGATGCTACGGTCTCATCCGGATGCCCCTCTACGATCCCGGCGTTGGCCAAAATCACGGTCAGCGGTGTTTTTAACTCGTGGGAGGCGTCGGCTACAAACTGAGGTGGAATCCCATCCCGGCGCAGCATCAGCGTCATTACGGTCACACTCTCTCGCTCCAGCTGACTGGCTGTGGAGTATACCAGCGTGCCAAACACCGCCAGCAGCACCAGAGTCACCAGCAGCATGTTAATCAGGATAAATTTTATCCGCAGTCTGCGAAGCATCCTATAACCTCCTTATTCCCCCGGATGCTCCAGATAATAACCTACCTTCCGCACCGTGGAGATCGCTATTCTGCTGCCCAGATAGGCCAGTTTCTTGCGCAAAAAGGAGATGTAGACCTCTACATTATTATCTTCCGCCTCGGAATCCAGCCCCCAGATCTTGGCGATCAGAGTTTCCTTGCTCACCACAGCCCGGCTGTTTACCATGAGCAGACGCATCACTTCAAACTCTTTAAAACCCAGGCGGACCGAGCGCTCTCCCACTCGCAGCAGACGGCTGGAGCACTCCAGGCTCAGGTCGCCTACCTTCAGTACATCCCCCAGCACTTCTCCCTGCCGCCGGGTCAAAGCCCGTACGCGTGCCATCAGTTCCCCGCTGTCAAAGGGCTTGGTCATATAGTCGTCTGCACCGCAGTCCAGGCCGCCGATCTTGTCGCTGATATCGTCCCGGGCTGTAAGCATAAGGATGGGGGTGGAAATATGAGCAGAGCGCAGCCGGCGGGCCACCCCAAATCCGTCTACCTTGGGCAGCATCACATCCAGAATGATCAGATCATACTGGCCGGTCAGGCCATAATCAACGCCATCCGCTCCGTCGCCTACCATGTCCGCCTGATAGCGCTGGTCCTCCATAAGCTGCCGCAGCGTCTCAGCCAACCGCGTCTCGTCTTCCACAATTAAGATCCGCATACTGGGTCCCTCCTGTCCATTTTTCTCATCTTACCCCAGGAAGCTGAAACCTGTCTGAAAGAAATTGTACCACAAGAATCTGTCCAGCGCAAAAAGAATCCGGCGTCCAAATGAGATTGGACGCCGGAGCATGGATTGTTACATACCCAGCAGAGCCACCAGTTTGTCCCACAGCTTGAACTTATCGTTGTAGCCAAAGACAAAGATGACCAGCACAATGATGGGCAGGATATAGGTCACGTAGAAACGAACCGCCTTGGGGAACTTCAGACCAGAGCCGGTGTTGGCCTCAGCCAGGAAGTTATCCCAGCCCCAGCCGCACTTGGTAACGCAGAACAGCAGGTACACCAGAGAACCCAGGGGCAGCAGATTGTTGCTGACGATGAAGTCCTCCAGGTCCATCACACCGCTGCCCGCACCGAAAGGCTGGAAGCCGGAAAGCACATTGAAGCCCAGCAGGCAGGGCAGGGACAGGATGATAATGGCCACGGTGTTCACCAGCACCGCCTTCTTACGGCTCCAGCCCCACTTGTCAATGCAGAAGGAGAGGATATTCTCAAAGACTGCAATGACGGTGGACAGAGCAGCAAAGGACATGAAGACAAAGAACAAAGCACCCCAGACCTGACCCATGGGCATCTCATTAAAGACGTTGGGCAGGGTGATAAAGATGAGGTTAGGACCGGAGTCAGCCGCCACATCAAAGGCAAAGCAGGCGGGGAAGATGATCAGGCCCGCGGTAAAGGCCACAAAGGTATCCAGCACGCCCACCCGGAGGGCCTCGCCGCCCAGGGTATATTCCTTGCCGATGTAGCTGCCGAAGATGGCCAGAGCGCCAATGCCCAGGGACAGAGTAAAGAAGGCCTGACCCATGGCGGCATAGACCGCCTCGCCCAGGATGAAGTTGCCGTTGGCATCATAAGCCAGGTTGTGGAAGTTGGGCATGAGATAGAACTTCAGGCCCTCGCCGGCACCCTCCAGGGTAACAGAGCGGAATACCAGCACCACCATCACGGCCAGCAGACAAAGCATCATCACTTTGGTGACCTTCTCCACGCCGTTCTGCAGTCCGCGGGAACAGATCAGCATACACAGCACCACGACGATGACCATAAACAGAGCCATCAAGCCGGGCTGACCCATCAAGGCACTGAACTCATTGCTCACTCCGGCAGAATCCAGACCCACAAAGTCGCCCTTGAGCATTTTTACAAAGTAGAGCACCAGCCAACCGGCAATGGTGGTGTAGAACATCATCAGCAGATAGTTGCCGGCAATGCCGAACCAGCTGTAGATGTGCCACTTGGTTCCCTTGGGCTCCAGAGCGTTAAAAGACAGAGCAATGCTCTTCTGGCTGGCCCGGCCCACGGAAAACTCCATGACCATTACAGGAAGGCCCATGATCACCAGGAACAGCAGGTACACCAGCACAAAGGCGGCGCCGCCGTACTTACCAGTGATATAGGGAAAGCGCCACACATTTCCCAGACCAATGGCACAGCCTGCCGAAATCAGCAGGAAGCCCAGGCGGGAGGAAAAACTTTCTCGCTTTTGCACACACAAAACCTCCTTAAACAGTGTTTGAAACAGCCCTCTCAATCCGTTTCAAAACACAAGCTATTTTAGCAGTATCTTTTCCCCGGGTCAATCGTTTCCCCCCATTTTCCCGACTTTTCTACACTAAACTGCAAAACACCCCTTTCAAGGCCTGATTTTGTGTGGATTATTAGCCCCAAAAATTTTTTAAATTTTTTTCGAAAACCCCCTTGCCAAACTCTTTTTCTTGTGCTATACTAGCGTAGCTGTCAGGGACAGCGAACAAAAAACTTCAAAATGCGGCTGTAGCTCAGTTGGATAGAGTGTTTGGCTACGAACCAAAAGGTCGGGGGTTCGAATCCCTTCAGCCGTACCAAAACGAAGGACATGTTAATGTCCTTCGTTTTGTTTTATCTTCTATTTTCTTTTCAAAAAACAACGCACAGGACATCCTTACGGAAGCCTGTGCGTTGTTTTTTATTTTTTCTTAGCCTTACTCCTGCTTCAGGGCCTGCTCCAGATCGATCTCTTCCGCATCGCCCCACAGACGCTCCAGATCATAGAACTTGCGGGCCTCATCGGTAAAGACGTGGACCACTACCGCAGAAAAATCCATCAGCAGCCAGGTGCCGCCCCGGTGTCCCTCAATGTGATGGGCACGCTCGCCGTGGGCCTCCATGGCCTCTTCACAGGCGTCCGACATGGCCTTTACCTGAGTATTCGAGGTAGCAGTGCAGATCACAAAGTAATCCGCCAGAGTAGTCAGGCCCTCCGTTTTCAGGACCTTAATCTCTTCACCCTTCTTGCTGTCCAAAGTTTTGGCCAATAAAATGGCGCTCTCATAAGAAGTCACAGGCAATTCTCCTTTTCTTGATATTTATTACGCCGCCAGATCTCCACCGGCGGGATTGGTCTGGGGTACTTCAGGCTGAACAGGGTCCGGAGTACTATTTTCCCCGCCGCCCTGGGAACTGTCCCCGCCATTGCCGGAACCGCCCTGAGAGCTGTCTCCGCCGCTGCTGGAGCCGCCCTGGGAGCTGTTCCCACCATTGCCGGAACCACCCTGAGAGGCATCTCCGCCGCTGCCGGAGCCACCCTGGGAGCTATCTCCACCACTGCCGGAGCTACCCTGGGAGCTGTCTCCGCCGCTGCTGGAACCGCCCTGAGAGCTTTCTCCACCGCTGCCGGAACCACCCTGGGAGCTATTTTCACCACTGTTGGAACCGCCGGAAGATCCGCTGTTTCCAGAGGAACCGGAGTTTCCGGAAGAACCAGAATTTCCGGAGCTGCCGGAAGAAGATCCACCTCTGGAGGAATTCAGACTGGTATCCAGCAGTGTTCCGCTGGTCACACTGTAACTGCCGTCGCTGTTACGAACCAGTACCTGCAGATCGCTGGACTGGATGTCGCTGAGATAGGGATTGAAGCCATTATTGAGAATCTCAAGCAGCTCGTCCACATCGGGCAGAATCATCGATACGCCGGGGTAGTCAGCGCTCACCCAAGGCATGCTGACAAAGTTTACATCCTGTTCCGCATCCATACCACTCGCCAGCTGTGCAAAGGCCAGAATATTACCCAGGGAGAGATCGGTGGTGACGTTCTCCATAAAGACCTCAGCCAAGGCGGGGGCCTTCAGCAGGGTAGCAGGCTTGAGGCACTCCGCCGCCACAGCCTCCAGGAAGGCCTGCTGGGTCTCGATACGGCCCAGATCCCCGTTGGGATACTGCACAGAGTAGTCGTTATTGTGACGCCAGCGGATCAGGCCCATGGCCTGATCGCCATCCAGCTTCTGATAGCCTTCCTTCAGGTGGATATGCAGGTCCTGTCCGGGGGTAGGATCGTCATAATCCATGTCAAAGGGTACATCAAAGTACACGCCGCCCAAGGCGTCCACCATCTGGCCCACAGCCTCCCACTGGACCATCACATAGAAGTCCGGGGTGATACCGGTAAGCTTTCCTACCTCTTTTTTCAGGGCAGTGATACCTTTTTCCACCTGGGTATCGGGATCAGAGCCCTTATTGTAGTTATACACCGCATTGAGCCGGTGTCCGCTGCCCTTTCGATCCACATTGATCATGGTATCGCGGGGCAGGCTCATGCCGTTGATGGTCTTATTCACCGTATCAAAGGTGATGAGCATCATGGTGTCGGTATTGCCGCCGCCGGCGGTATCCTGACCCACCAGCAGGAAGGTGTATACCCCTTCCTTTCGGCCGCTCTTGGCCACATCGGGCAGCTCCGCTCCGTCATAGGCAGAGCTGTCCCCGTTTCCGCCATCCGGCATCACCGGGATATCCGGCAGCTTCATCCAGGACTTGAGGCCCACAGCCACTGCTATGACAACGATCGCAACCACCGCCAGCACCTGAAGCAGTCGGTACCGGATCTTCTGTCCGCGGTTCAGCCCAGCCACCCAGGCCTTATGCCGCGCCCACCAACCGTCCCTTCTGGAGGAACGTCTTCTTCTTGCTGTACTTTCTCTCTTTCCGCTCATACGTTTTTAATCTCCTAGTGTTACTCCCTGCCGACGCAGCCAGTCCCGCGCCTGTTGGGTGTTGGTATGGATAGGAACGCCCCGCTGCTGCATTTCCTCGATGGTGGATTCCACCCCCAGCAGCATAGCCTGGTCCAAATCGGTATAGGCCAGCTTCCGCAGCCGCTCCACTCCTTCAAAATCCCGGTTTGGCTCTATGTAATCGGCCATATACAGGATCTTGTCCAGCAAAGACATGTCCGCCTTTCCGGTGGTGTGCCAAAAGATGGCCTGGTACACCTCCTCAGGTTCTCCAAAAACATACTTGGCAATACATGCCCCTGTTTTGGAGTGGAGGAGCTTGACCGCCTTCTGCTCCAGACTGTCCAGCTCTACGCCGTACTTGCGGCACAGCTCCAACTGAGGTTCCAGTTCCAGATACTTGGTGCAGTCGTGGAGGATCGCTGCATGGCGGGCCAGCTCCGGGTCAGCTCCCCAGAATTTGGCCAGGCGCACAGCCTCCTCTTCCACCCCCATCACATGGGGCACCCGCTTGGCGCGGATCATGGAGTAGGAACAGGCACGCAGCTGAGGCAGCGTGAGCTCCTTGAGTACCACAGAGGTGTCATAGAGCCGATGCATCAGAATATACCCATATACGGCAGGCAGGAGGTATTCGCTTCCCTTCTCCCGGCTGAGCAGTTCCCGCAGCTGGGTGGACGAGATATCCACCAGTCCCGGCAGCGTAATGGTGACCACCTTGGCCCCCAAATGCTTGGACAGGTACTCCCGCTGAGGTGCAAACACGGCCTCGCCATCCTGCTCGGTACGGCCAAAGGCGCAGATCCCCGCCAAACGGGTGATCGTGCCCGGGTCATGCCAGTGATGGAGGGTCAGAAACATATCGGTCCCCATAAGCAGCCACAGCTCCGCATCGGGATACTGCTTGTGGATGGCCTCCAGAGTATCAGAGGTGTAACT
This sequence comes from Flintibacter porci, assembly GCF_041925195.1. NCBI lineage: Bacteria > Bacillati > Bacillota > Clostridia > Eubacteriales > Flintibacter > Flintibacter porci. The sequence continues at coordinate 71,620 of NZ_JBHEVB010000010.1, read as the reverse complement.
TTTCCCCTCCCGGTCCATCTCCAGGGATGAGACTTCCACCCGGCCGGGCAGGTTCATGGAATCTGCCATGATCTCCACCATAGCCAGACGATGTTCCTTGCTGGGACTGTCGGCAGGCAATACCTTATGTGGGGGAATCGCCGCCGGCATCAAAAGCAGCTTGTCCAGCTTCAGTGCGTCCATTGCCGTGCGGGCCGCCGCCAGATGCCCCAGATGTGGGGGATTAAAGGTTCCTCCGTAAATACCGATCTTCACTGTGAGACGCCACCTTTCTCCACCATTTTCAGGGATGAACCTCTATTCTGTTATACGCCGCGTTTTTTCTTGTCCTCCACCAGGACGATCTTATCCTTTTTGTCCTTGCGATGACTTGGACGATACAGCACAAATTTTGTTCCGATCACCTGGACCACTTCGCTCCGGGTCAGGGGAGCCAGAGCCTCCGCCGCCTCCCGGGCAGACATGAGGGAGTTTTCCAGCACCCGGCCCTTAATGATCTCCCGGGCCTCCAGGGCGTCGTTTGCCTGCTTGACCAGATTATCCCCGATTCCGTCTTTCCCCACAATGAGGATGGTATCGATGCTGTTGGCCAGTCCACGCAGTTGGGCGCGCTGTTTGCTTGACAATTCCATAGACGTTTGATTCCTCTCTAAAGTTACTTTTTTTTCAAATATTCTTCCAGCTTTTTCTGGAAGTCCTCCAGGGCTTTGCCCCGGTGGGAGATTGCGTTCTTCTCCTCAGCGGTAAGCTGGGCAAAGGTCTTCTTCAGACCAGGCACAAAGAACACCGGGTCATAGCCAAAGCCGCCCTCTCCCATAGGCGCAAAGGCAATGGTTCCGGGACACTCGCCCCGGGCGGTCAACACATCCCCATTGGGGAAGCAACAGGTGATAACCGAGACGAACTTGGCAGTTCTGGGCGTCTGTCCCCGCATATTCTCCAGCAGCAGGCGGTAACGCCCGGTATCGTCCAGGCCCTCTCCGCCGTAGCGGGCGGAGTACACGCCCGGCGCGCCGTTCAGCGCGTCCACACACAGCCCTGAATCGTCGGCAATGGCGGGCATACCAGAGGCCTCCATCACTGCCTTTGCCTTGAGCATGGAGTTCTCTTCAAAGGTGGTTCCGGTCTCCTCTACCTCGACGTCCACCCCAGCGTCCGCCTCAGAGCAGACTTCAATCCCCAGCTGGGAGAGAATCTCGTTCATCTCTTTGAGCTTTTTCTGATTTTTACTGGCAAGTACCAGTTTCATGATACCAGCGTCCTTTCTTTCTCTGCCAGGCGGTCCAGCTTCATGTTCCGGCAGGTAAGCACGATATCGGTACTCACCATGACCAGATCCAGGATATACACCGCCACCACATAAGTCACGTCGTTGGCAATAAACTTTCCCGCCAGGCCAAACAGATAGCCGATCACCACCAGGATTTCAAACTGCAGGCTCTTTCCCTTGGCGGTGCGGGAACGCAGGGATTTATAAATGTTGAAGGGCCAGGATACGCCAAAGCAGACCAGCATGATGGTCTCAAACAAATGTGCCATCCTTCTCCCCTCCGTGTTTAGCCCAGTGCTTTCTTCTGGGCGGCCTGGAGCTTCTGAATGCCCTTGGCACACAGCTCCACCAGCTTCTGCTGCTCCTCCAGGGTGAAGGGGCGGCCCTCGCCGGTACCCTGGATCTCAATGAGGCGGCCCTGGTCGTCCATGACACAGTTGAGGTCCACCATGGCGCTGGAGTCCTCCTCATAGCACAGGTCCAGCATGGGCACATCGTCTACCACGCCGGCAGACACAGCAGCCACATAGCCGCTGATGGGGTACTCGCTGAGCTGGCCCTTCTCCATCATCTTCTGGAAGGCCAGCATCATGGCTACAAAACCGCCGGTGATAGAGGCGGTACGGGTGCCGCCGTCTCCCTGGAGCACGTCGCAGTCAATGGTAATATTCCAGGGGCCCAGCTTCTTGCGGTCCACCACAGAGCGCAGAGAGCGCCCAATGAGCCGCTGGATCTCAGCGGAACGGCCGTTCAGCTTCAGCTTGGAGATATCCCGGCGGGAGCGCTCCCGGTTGGCCCGGGGCAGCATGGAGTACTCAGCAGTGACCCAGCCCTCTCCCTCGGGGACATGGCGGGGCGGCTTATCCTCCACACTGGCGGTGCACAGCACGTGGGTATTGCCGCAGCGAATGAGGCAAGAACCCTCGGCAAACTTGTTGATATTGGGAATGATCTCGATGGGACGCAGCTCATCATTTTTTCTTCCATCAATACGAGACATTAGTCAGACTTCCTCTCAGTTTTCTTGATTCTACCATAAACGGCGACAGAAATGTTACCTGGATATGAATACGCCTTTTAATTTTTCCTTAAGACCTGCAGATGCTGTGGAATCAGCCAGAACAGCAAAACGCTCAGTCCCAATTTCTAATTTCCAACTCAAATCAGCGCCTGGGCAAACTCGGCGGCGTCAAAGGGCTTGAGGTCGTCGATGCCCTCGCCTACGCCGGCATACTTCACGGGTACGCCCAGCTCCTTGGCGATGGCGATGGCAATGCCGCCCTTGGCGGTGCCGTCCAGCTTGGTGAGGACGATGCCGGTGATACCAGCGGCCTCCTTAAACTGCTTGGCCTGGATGAGGCCGTTCTGGCCGGTGGTAGCGTCCAGCACCAGCAGAGTCTCCCGGGCACAGTCGGGCAGTTCCCGGTCAATGACGCGGGAGATCTTGTTGAGCTCGTTCATCAGGTTCTGCTTGTTGTGCAGCCGGCCGGCAGTGTCGATGAGCACCACATCGGCCCTTCTGGCCTTGGCGGCAGAGGCGGCGTCAAAGACCACGGCGGCGGGGTCGGCCCCCTCGTGCTGCTTGATGATCTCCACACCGGAGCGCTCGGCCCAGATGGTCAGCTGCTCGGCGGCGGCGGCACGGAAGGTGTCGGCGGCACACAGCAGAACCTTTTTCCGCTCATTTTTGAGCTGATGGCCGATCTTGCCGATGGTGGTGGTCTTACCCACGCCGTTGACTCCGATAAACAGTACCACGGCGGGCTTGGTGGACAGATTCAGGGTGGGCTCACCCACGGTCATGGCATCGGTGATCACCCGGCACATGCACTCCCGGGCCTCTTCCACGGTCTTGATGTGCTCCTCCCGCACCCGGCCCCGCAGCTCCTCCACCAGTTCCAGGGTGGTATCCATACCGGTATCCGCCAGGATGAGGGACTCCTCCAGCTCATCATAGAAGTCGTCGGTGAGCTCAGAACCAAAGTTGGCAAAAATATTGATCTTCTTCAGTTTATCAAAAAATCCCATATCAAAGTATCCTTTTCTTCTTTTCGTTCCAGGGGATTTTAGCCCCACAGAGTTTACAGTAGTCTCCTGGGTATCTTCCTAAATGCATGCCGCACGAAGGGCAGCGCATCCATATCGGCTGCAGGATGCCCGCTCCAAAAAACAGCACCAGCCCTAATACCTTTCCCCACATTTCCGGATACAGGAGCAGAAGGAGCAAACCGACCAGCAGGAAAAGCAGGAGCATCCATTGTTTTTGCCGCAGTGTCATGTCGAGCTCTCCTTAAAGCCTGGTGTTCTTCGCCCCACAGTATGGACACTTGGGGGTATCCATATCGTAGCTATGGCCGCAATAAGGACAGGAGACCTTAGCAATACTTCCAGCCTCTTCCTCCGGCTCCTGATTCCAGTCTGCCCGGAAAAACTCCAGCTTACCGCAGTTCGGGCAACCTAGAATATCTACATCCAGAGCTCCGGCCAGCCGATTACCCCAGTCTCCGGAAAACACCCCGGGGATTCACTTAGATAAAGATACCACACCATTCCCACGCTGACTTTTGCTCAACCGATACAGCCGGAGGGCTGGATAACAAGAAAAGGCGGTATGCGCCCCGTAGAGGGGTAGCGTACCGCCTTTTCTTGTGGGGGTTTCCAAAGGGGGCAACGCCCCCATTTGGCACACGACTTTGCGAAGCAAAGTGTAGTGTGTTATACGCTCTGTCGGCGTTGCCGTGAAAATGCCGTTGCCGCCGGGGAGGGGCGGCAGGAAAACAGGACTGTGCTTGTGTGGCGTGGAGCCGCAAGCGCAGGTCTGTTTTCATCAGCAGACAGGGCGTATATGAAAGCCCCCGTCCCTCGTCCTACGCTCCGACTTGTGGACAAAGTGTCCCGAAGTTGTGGCTACACTCCCGGAAAAGTAACAGGACAGCGGGTAACCGTCAAGGCTGAAATGAACGGGTTTACACCCGGCCTTGACCGCCACCCGCCGTCCCACTGAATGGGTGGACAAGGCGGCCAATCCCTCAAAGTGCTTGTCCGCGCTCTTTCTGATTTTGAGGTATTCAGTTTTTCAAAATTGAATAATCAAAATAAATTTTTTCGATTGAAAAAATTTTATTTGTTATCATCTTCAATGCCATATTTTTTCTTTTGCCGAATCACATAATTACTGATTTTTTCATCATATAGTGGATACTGGTAATCCAACTGGCATGCCACTTCTGACGAAACCTCCCGGAACAATGCCATACATTGTTCAAAGGATTCCCACATATGGGGATAGGAATCCATATTATAAGTGGACATAAGTCGTTCCCACAATTCCTCTGGGACATATTGCTTCATAAATTTATAGTTTTTTCCCAAACTGAAATGAAATCCCTGTTTGATACCAATCAGCCAGGAAATCATGCGAAGCAATTCTTTTCGTACTATATCATTCATATGGTCAATAGCAAAAAGAATTTCTTTGCGGCATAAGCCCTTTACTACATATGTTGTAGTATTCCAAAATTCATTACAGCAATCGTCAAACATTCTTTGAGTAGGCTTCTGCAAGTGGTAGTCTATATCCGTTGGTATTGGCGGCTTTACGATACGGTTGTCTTTATCCAACAGTAACTTTACCAGTTTATCCCATGTAAAATACTCGTCTATCAGTTCCAGCGGCAGCAAAGTTAAATCTATCTTAACATCATCAGTAAACAGCATTAAATATGAAAATCCCTTTTCTACAGCTGGAAATAATTCCATATCTTCCGGCTTTTGCAGAATCAACCTTTCACCAAATATATCTAGCCATTTATCATCACTTGTGAAGCTGTCCATATCCGTAACAAAAAAAGTAATATCAAAATCCTGAAAATCATCAGGCGGAATATTTGTATTTGTTCTAGATCCTTCCAAAGTAACCATGCGAATGCGTTTGTCTGTTTTTGCAAAATTCAAAACAATATCATAAACTTCCTTTTCTGATCTCATTTTTATCTCCTCCAATTATTGAAATAGGTGTGAAGCCATTTTAGGGCTTTCCCGCCTTGATTGCTCATCAGCAAAGGCGGGCGGGGCTGTCAACGGCGGCGCGTATGCGCCGTTCATCTTGACCGTTGACTGGCTCGGCTGGCTTTGCTATCCTCCGATAAATTACTATCTGGATTTCATTTCTTTTTCAAATCTAAAGAAATAATTGTTCTCTTTTGGTATGTTGCCTGCGCTTTCACTTATTTGGTGTGGGTCTTTGTGCTTAGGATTAAAAAATTCTACAATCTTGAAACCACAACGATTTACATAAAAATGAATGTTCCGCTTATCGTAATATGGGGTATGCGTCTCCCAAATTCTTGTTTCAGGATGTAGTTCTTCAATCGCTTTCCATATCTTAAATCCATTTCCAGCATTTTGTGCGCTTGATTTCACATATAAAAGATGAAGTGAGTTGTAGCCGGTCTTATCATCTATTACAATGACTGCTCCGCCGATTCTTTCTCCGCCAATTTCTGCGATATATGCTTCAGCGCCTTTTGCGTTAAAAGATTCTTCTATATCTTCCGTGGGAAGAACTTGCTTTTCAAATTCTCCAAACTCTGACACATAAGAAATTTGAAAAGCCTCTTGTATTTCACTTACAAATGTGTTTTTTTCTTCAACGGTAATGATTGGTCTTAATTTTATTGTGTTCATACTTCCTTGCTCTCCTTAAATTTTATAGTCTGGTTCATCAAAGAAGTATGTCTTTATTCTCTCCCACCCCAATCAAATAGTTTCATAGTTCACCACTCCAAATCTCGATTTTCCGTTCTCCTACTTTCTTCCCCGCTGGGGCTTTGGATTTTTCAGCAAGTCAGACTTTTGTGCAATTCTTTTTAGCCATTTCTTTTCTTCCTCGAACAGCTTCTTGTAATTCAGTTTGAGCCGCTTGCAGATAAACATCATAGCCGCCTGCTCCGGGTCGCTGTCCTCTCTGGTGGTTTCCTCTGCGGTCTGCAAGAAATCTTCCAGTGGGTTGTCCTCTGGGACACTGAAAAAATCGTCCTTATGGGCTTCCCGCAGGTCGAGGGCTATCTTGTTTATGTCCTGCTGTATCACATAGCGGCAAAAGCTGTCGTCGTCAATATGGGCGGCGATAAGCTGTCGCAGCTGCGGGTCAGTCAAGCCGGGATTGTGTTGTTTCATAATTGTTGCACTCACAGCGTCCACAATGGCGTTTGCGCTCTGCACCTGTTTTCCTGCCACGCCGTTCACATAGATTTCAAGGTCGGCCATGAGCCGGGGAAAATCCGGGTGGGTCGCCAGTTCACACAAAAGAGAATTGTCCACCAGCCCGCTTTTTAATAGTTCAATCATGTCATCACTCAAATGCAGGTCTGCAAGATCGGCGTTTGGGTGATTTCTTGTTTGAGAACGGCCCAGCAGATAATCAACGGTCACTTCGTAAAACTTTGCCAACTCAATAAGGGCATAATGGCTGATGTCCTTGAGATTGTCCCCCTCATAACTGCCTAAAGCAGACTTGGAGAGGTGGGTCTGCTCCGCAAGCTGTTCCAGCGTCAGCCCACGCTCTACACGCAGGTCTTTCAATCGTTCTTGTATGGATAGTTCCATGCTCTCCTCCTCATCCGCTTAAGCGGCCGATATTTATTTTGTGAGAGTAATAAGTTCATCAACTGATTGGAAGCCGTTTTTCTTATAAAATTTTTCGGCCGGAAAACCTCGTTCAGTATTCAAAATGATTGCGTTCATTTTTTCCTTTATTATTTTTCATTTTTTTAAACTATTTAATACTAATGTCTTTTATAATAGCTTTTCATATATTATATAATCAATCTTTATAAGTCCTTTTATAAATTTCTTTTCTACCATTTTCGATAAATTCCTGTTTAATATTTTTAATTCCATAAACAATAGTTTCAATAGGATAATATTCTTCAACTATATCTTGATATTCTTTTGCTTTCTCAATATCTATATTTCCATACATTCTTAATATATCTTCTCCAAAATTTGTTCCTATTTCTTCTTCACTATCTTCAAGTAAGTATATAAAATCACAATATTCATCTATAATTCCAGAATCTCCAAAATCAATTATTCCAGTTAATCTATTATTGCCATCTAACAATAGATGATTACAACTAAAATCATTATGGCATAAACACTTTTTACCCTCAAAAACTGTTGTTGCATTTAGTCTTTCCATAAAACTTTCTATATAATCTTTTTCTATATCAGTTAAATCATTATAAATAGTTTCACGCAACAATATATACTCTTCTAATACATTTTGTTTATTATCAATAGTACATTCACTAATATCTGTATAATCTAAACCGTGCATTTGTCTTAAAAAACTGGCAATATCTCGTTTTAACAAATTTTGTTCTTCTTCTGACATAGTAGAATAAATTTCTGGTGTTAAAAAAGTTCCTTTAATTTCTTTATAACCTAGTATAGATAATTCATCACTAATATACGAATATTCAATATTAGGAATTTTTACATTAGTTTCTAAATTTGTATTTAAAAAATTATATATTGCTTTTTCTTTTGCATAACCTTTTTTCTTATTAGTACTAAATTTTGTTTTAAAAATGTATTCATTATTAACTAAATATGCCACACTATCATAACCACTACCGATTATTTCAATACTATCTACTTTGAAATTATCAAAGTAATGCTCAATTAAATATTTCATTGCCTTAACATTTGTGGCATTATCATCATATCTATATTCCATTAAATAACAATCTTCTTTTTTGCCCTCGTGTAATTCATGTTCTGGCAAATCTTCAATAATTCTAAAACCAGATTTTTGGTATGCCCTTATTGCTCTTGGATTATTTTTATGAGGGTCTAAAATAACTGCATTAGCATTTCTTTCTTTTTTCAAAAATTCAAAAATCAATTTAATATATCTTGTACCAATTCCTTTACTCCAATAATTTGGCTCTCCTATAAATTGATCCATACCATAGACTATCTCATCAGTTTTTGGATAATGATAATCAGTATATAACTCATCATACATTTTATATATTTGTCCATATCCAATAGGAACATTGTTATATTCAATAATTACTCTAAAAACTTCATCTTCCCAAGGCTCTGTATAATGTTTTTTTAATGATTCTAATGTATATTTTTTATCTCTACCACCATAAAATTCTAATACTCTTTCATCAGTTAACCATTTTAACATCAAAGGAAAATCATCATCTATTAAAGTTCTTATACATATTTCATTTTCAACTATATTCATTTATTTATCACCTTTTTCATAATCATATACATATACTATTTCATCTTTATAATCATTTTTACCACCTAATTTTTCATATACATGGCAAGCTCTAGGATTACCTTTATCAGTTATTAAAAACATTTCAGAACAACCAATCTCTTTAGAATATTCCTTAATAAAAGATAATAATTTTGAACCATAACCTTTGTCTTGATAGTTAGGTAACATTCCTATTGAGTGTAAATAAAACATTGTTTTTCCATCAGGTCTTAAAAGTGTATAGCAATATGCAAATCCTATAATTTTATTATTTTCTTTAGCTATAAACCCAAATGAACTGGTATCATTAAGAAATCCTTTTAAATTATCAATATCAAAAACCATATTATCATCAATTAAAACTTCTTCCATAATTTTTTCTGTCTGTATCTCATTTTCAATCAATTTCAAAAAATAACTTCCAATCCCTTTCCCTTGCAAGTCAGTCTTTACACAAAACTGGTCGATATAATATTCCATTCCGTTAATCCATGGTTTCTTCATTCCCACGCTGATAGCAATCATACAGTTTTGGTCTTTTAAGCCATACCCTACAAAGTAGTTATTGTTTATGTAGTTTTGAAAATAACTTATCACCTGCCCTTTGGAATTGTATGTATCATTCCAGGGGGCTTTTGTGAACACATCAATAAATAAATCTGCACATTCCTCAATGTGCTCCTTTGACAGTCTAATTATGTTCAAAAATTCTCCTCCCTCATATTTTCTTCCATTATACCACAATTCCGAGAGCGTGGAAATAGGGAGTTTTCCGGGCGGATTTCCTACCTCTTGGATATACGGGACGGGCGGTTATTTAGGTGTAGACTTAGGATAGTTCATCGATGGACAGCACCTTGAAAACAGAATGACCGTCCGAAAAGGAATACCCCGGCTGGGGAAGCACCGCAAGGAACCGGACTTCGGGACAAAATGTCCCGAAGCTGCGGGGAGCGTGCCAAAGCTGGAAATCCTTTCGGGGAAAACGGCAACGGAAAGCAAAATGGAGGGAACGCATGAGAAATAACCCCTATAAAGACTTGCCGCCGCTGGAACGCAGGCCGGACGGTTCCCTTTACCGCATGACACCGGCACAGAGGAAACAGGCGGCCAGCCTGATACGCCGGGAGTGCTGTTGCTGTGAGGACGGCAACTGCATTGTCCTTGACGATGGGGACACCTGCACCTGCCCGCAGACGGTTTCTTTCTCGGTCTGCTGTAAGTGGTTCCGCTGGGCGGTCTTGCCGCTGGACGGGACGCTGGAAGCGGAGATTTTCCGGGATAAGGACTTGAAACGCTGTGTGGTCTGCGGCGGTGTGTTCGTCCCCAAATCCAACCGGGCAAAATACTGCCCCGGCTGTGCCGCCAGAGTTCACAGGCGGCAGAAAACAGAAAGTGAACGGAAAAGGAGGTCTGCTGTGGACAGTTAGGAGCGAAAAAAGCCTTGATTTATCAGGCTTTGCAAGCCCCAAACCGGGGCAGGTGGTATAAAGTATCGCCCGCCCCGGAAAACGGGCTTCTAACCGTCCACAAAACGCACTATGACAAATACCATCTATATCCATCAGCCGGAAAAGGCGTTCAGCTTCACCCGGCTCCCGAATTTCCTCTTTGAAGCCCCCACATTCAAGCCCCTGTCCAACGAGGCAAAGGTTCTGTACGCCTTTATCCTGCGCCGGACAGAGTTGTCCCGCAAGAATGGGTGGGCGGATGACTGCGGACGGATTTTCCTGTATTACCCCATCTGCGAGGTGGTTGACCTGCTCCACTGTGGGCGGCAGAAAGCGGTGAACACCCTGCGGGAACTGCAATACGCCGGACTGGTGGAAATCCAGAAGCAGGGCTGTGGAAAACCCAACCGCATTTTCCCAAAATCCTATGAAGCGGTTCCAAACACTGACTTCAAGAAATCCCGTTCTGGTACGCCGGAGGACTGAAAACCGTACCCATGAAGTACGGAAACCGCCCCTCTTGAAGTACGAAAACCGGACGGTATATAGAAATACAAAGATTAAAATGATTTATTTATATCCATTCCATTCCTATCGTATCAGAGATAATTCCGGCGGGATTTTCCCTGTGGAAAACCCCGGATAGGAAAGGAATGGGGAAAGGAGCAGAATGGCACAACACGCAATTTTGCGGTTTGAGAAGCACAAGGGCAACCCGGCAAGGCCGCTGGAAGCCCATCACGAAAGACAGAAAGAACAATACGCCAGCAACCCCGACATTGACACAAGCCGGAGTAAATACAACTTCCATATCGTCAAGCCGGAGGGACGCTATTACCACTTCATTCAGAGCCGTATCGAGCAGGCTGGATGCCGGACGAGGAAAGACAGCACACGGTTTGTCGATACGCTGATAACCGCCAGCCCGGAGTTCTTCAAGGGGAAATCCCCAAAAGAGATACAGGCGTTCTTCCAAAGGGCGGCAGATTTCCTCATTGGCCGGGTAGGACGGGAAAATATCGTGTCGGCGGTGGTACACATGGACGAGAAAACGCCCCACCTGCATTTGACCTTTGTTCCGCTGACAAAGGACAACCGCCTGTGCGCTAAGGAGATTATCGGCAACCGGGCAAACCTGACGAAGTGGCAGGACGATTTTCACGCCTATATGGTGGAGAAATATCCCGACTTGGAGCGTGGGGAAAGTGCCAGCAAGACAGGCCGGAAGCATATCCCCACCCGGATTTTCAAACAGGCGGTTTCCCTCTCCCGGCAGGCAAGAGCCATTGAAGCCGCCCTTGACGGCATTAACCCGCTGAACGCCGGAAAGAAAAAAGAGGAAGCCCTCTCCATGCTGAAAAAGTGGTTCCCGCAGATGGAGAACTTCTCCGGGCAACTGAAAAAGTACAAGGTCACAATCAATGACCTGTTGGCGGAGAATGAGAAGCTGGAAGCAAGGGCAAAGGCCAGCGAAAAAGGAAAGATGAAAGATACGATGGAACGGGCAAAGCTGAAAAGCGAACTGGACAATTTACAGCGGCTGGTTGACCGTATCCCGCCGGATATACTGGCGGAACTGAAACGGCAGCAGCGGCACACGGTAAAGGAAAGGTGATAGATATAAGCAGAAATTTTCGCCGCCTTTGTGCGGCATTGTACCTTGAAAACTGAATATGGAGGACACTGGATGGCAAAAAGCGAAAGCGATATTTTCACACCCCGGACAGGGCAGGTCATACAAGCAGAGAACGGCACGCAGTATTTTGTATGTGGGAACAACCGTATAAAAATCTCCGAACACTTCGCCGCAGGCGGGAAGCCCCTCGGTGATCTGATTGTAGATGTGGTGCGGCATACCGCAGAAAAAGCCGCTTCAACCTGATAGCCCATCATTGATAACACGCCCACGCTTATGATATAATTGCCATAGAGCAAAAGTATTGTAAGCGTGGGTTGTTTCTTTAGAAGGAGGATTTTTAACGGTGAAACAACCTTACAATACTACGATTTACAACACGGCGCTTTATATGAGATTGAGCCGGGACGATGAAAACTATGGTGACAGCGTAAGCATTGAAACACAGCGGACAATCCTGCAACAGTACGCAAAGGAACAGGGGCTTCATGTAGTCGGTGAGTATGTGGACGATGGCTGGTCGGGGACGAACTTTGAACGGCCGGATTTTCAGCGCATGATGGACGATATGGAAGCCGGAAAAGTAAACTGCATTGTCACGAAAGACCTGTCCCGTTTCGGGCGGGAACATGTGATGATGGACTACTATCTGGAATTTCTGTTCCCGGAGAAACGGGTTCGCTACATCGCCGTTGCGGAGAATGAGGACACAGAGAAAGGGCTTTCCGATTTTGTCCCGTTCAAAAACCTGTTCAATGAATGGTTTGCGAAAGATACAAGCCGCAAGGTAAAGGCCGCTTTCAAAGCAAAGTTTGCCACAGGACAGCGTATCGGCGCCTATGCTCCCATCGGGTACAGGAAACACCCGGAAATCAAAAACAAGCTGATAATCGACGAGGAAACCCGCTGGATAGTGGAGAAGATTTTTGACCTTGCTATTCATGGCAGAGGGGCGGCCAGTATCACAAGAATACTGATTGCGGAAAAGGTTCCCACACCGGGATTTATCAACTTCCAGCGTGACGGGACTTTTGCAAACATCTATGCGGGTGCGCCGGAGGAAAAAAGCTACGCATGGACGATAGCCCAGGTCAAGAGCATTATGAAAGACGAAACCTATATCGGCCATACCATTCATTACCGGGAAACGAACATTTCCTTTAAGAACAAGCGGAGGGTACGCAAGCCCCAAAGTGAATGGGTGCGGGTGGAGAACACGCAGGAGCCGATTATCAGCGAGCAGGTTTTCCGGCAGGTACAGGAGCAGATAGCAAACCGCCGCAGGAAGTGCAAGGATGGTACAACGCAGATTTTTTCCGGATTGGTAAAATGTGCGGATTGCGGCTGGTCGCTGTCCTATGGGGAGAACAGGCAGAACAGCAAGCCTTACGGCCATTATCATTGTAGCAAGTACGGGCAGGGCACACGCCAATGCTCCATGCACTATATCCGTTATGATGTGCTTTATGCCTATGTCCTCTCCCGTCTGCAATACTGGTCGGGGCTGGTACAGCATGATGAAGAACGGCTCTTGAAGCAGCTGTTAAATGCCACTGATAAGGGACAGGCTGCCGCAAGAAAGAAGCAGGCCGCAGAACTGAAAAAGGCAGAGAAGCGAAAAGCCGAAGTCGATACTTTGTTTGCCCGGATGTATGAGGACTGGGCGGCGGGGCGTATCACGGAATACAACTTCTCTATGCTGTCCGGGAAGTACCAAAGCGAACAGGCTGAACTGGACGAAAAGATTGAACAGCTTCAATCCGCTATCGCCACTGAAAGCCAGAACGCCGTAGACGCAGAAAAATGGATTGCCTTGATGAAAGAGTGCGTCAATCCAACAGAACTGACCGCCGAACTTTTGAATATGCTGATTGAAAAAATCGTTGTCCATGAAGCGGTCAAAGGTGAGGACGGAAGCCGGGAACAGGAGGTAGAAATCTTCTACCGCTTTATCGGCAAAATTGATTGAATGATACCAATATCTTTAACTATGTGATACCGGCCTTGCCCAGTTGGATAAATTCTCGCCTGATCAGCTGCATTTTTTCCCCACAGCGCAGACAGCTGAGGTCCTCCCGCATGACTCAATCCTCCCCGCTCCAGTAGAGTTCACCGCCGATGGCAATACACTTTTGTACCTCCAGCTCCCGGCCATCCAATACGACCCGAACGTTCTCTCCGTTCCAGGAGGAACGAAAGTCCTGGAAAATCAGCAGCTGGCCAGATTCCGCATCCTCACTGTCCTCGGAGGTGCGGATGCGCAGTACCAGCGCAGCGCTGCCGTCTTCCTGTTTTTCTTCCGTCACAGTAATATCGTCTGCATCCAGCATCCGGTCCTGCATAGGCAGGAAGAGCACATACTCCCCCGCCTCCTGCCGCTCCAGCCAGTAGGCTTGGTCACCCCGGTCCGCTTTCTCCAGCCACTGGGTCACCTCTTCGTTTTTGTCATCCTTGGTCAGCAGCATCCACTGGCTGTCGCCGCCGCTTTCCGTACTCAAAGGCTGCCGGATCACGTCCGGTTGGTTCTGCCCAATGGCCAGGTCCAGTGCCGCAAAGGCGATTTTCACGCCGATGAAAAGCACCACGACCAGTGCGATCATTCCAATGATGCTCCATTTTCCTTTTTTCTGCTCTTTCACGTGTTCCTCCTAGCGGATGTCCCGTTCCTTCGTCCTCACAAGCTGCGAATTCCTCGCTTTGCCCTTCCGGGCAAAGCTCGCTCTCTCCGCTGCTCGTCCTCTCCCCGCCCGACCCGCTGCGCTGGGCTCAGGCGGGGCCCCACGCATTCGCAGGGTCCGTGCCTATCGGATATTCAGTTCCTTCTCTACATCATTCAGGTTGATGGTCAGCATTCGGCTGATACCCTGCTCCTGCATGGTGACACCGTAGAGCACATCGGCTTCTTCCATTGTGCCGCGGCGGTGGGTGATCACGATAAACTGGGTGTGATCGGTCATGGCACGCATGTAGTGGGCAAAGCGCACCACGTTGTTGTCGTCCAGGGCCGCCTCGATCTCGTCCATCACAACGAACGGAGTGGGCCGCACCTTCAAAATAGCAAAGTATAGGGCAATGGCAACAAAGGCTTTCTCGCCGCCGGACAGTAGAGAGATGATCTTCAGCGCCTTACCGGGGGGCTGCACCTTGATCTCGATGCCGCAGTTGAGGATATCGTTGGGGTCTTCCAGCTCCAGCGTGGCTTTTCCGCCTCCAAAGAGCTCTGCAAAGGTCTCGCCGAAGGAGCGGTTGATACTGTCAAACTCCTGGGCAAAAATGGTCTTCATCTCCCCGGTGATCTGAGCGATCACATCCTCCAGTTCCTTCTTGGCCTTCTCCACATCGTCCCGCTGGTCAGTGAGGTAGGTATACCGCTCATTGACTCGCTCAAATTCCTCAATGGCTCCCACATTTACATTGCCCAGAGCGGAGATGCTCTTTTTCAGCTCTCCAATGCGGCGGCTGGCCTTAGGCACCGAATCGATTTCCACCCGCTGCAGCTTGGCCGCCTCGTGGGACAGTTCATAGGTTTCCCACAGCTTGTCCAAAATCTGCTTCTCGTCCATAGACGAGGCCATCTTTTTCTGCTCCAGACGGGAGACTTCCCCGCCGATGGTCAGCAGTTCCTTGTTCTTCTCCTGGCCTTCCCGAGTGGCTTTCACACGCTCACCCTCCAGCTCCATCTTTTCCTGATTGAGCTGGGCGATGGCCTGGTTCTGCTCCTCGTTCTCCAGGCGAAGCTGCTGCAGCCGAGTCTCCTTCTCCCCGATCTCCTGGGCAAAGGCCTCATTTTTCTCCTCATAGTCACCAATGAGAGCCCGGCTCTGGTCCTGGTCTCCGGCCAGATCCCGGCGCAGAGCCTCCAGTTCCTCCAAGGTATGCTTCCCGGTTTCCCGTTCTGCCTCCAGGGCGGCCAGACTGGCGTTGAGAGCTGCCAGCTCCTGAGTAATTTTCAGCGAGCGCTCCTGAAGATCATTCTGGCCCTGGGCCTTGCCCTCCGCTTCACTTTTCAGGGCGGCAGCGGCGCCCTCCAGTTCATGGATCCGGTCCCGGGCGCTTTGGGTGTCGGTCTCGATCTCCGCAGAGCGCTTCTTCAGCTGTTCCAGTTCTTCCTTCTGGCCGCTCTGCTGCCGCTCCAGGTCGCTGACGATGCTGCGGCACAAAGCCTGCTCGCCCTGGGCCTTCAGGATAGCGTCCTCCCATTCACGCAGCTGGGCCTGAGCGGTCTCCATCTCATAGGCGGCGGCTGCCGCTTCCCGGTTCGCCTCCTCCAGCTCCCGGGCTGCCTGGGCCAAGCTATCCTCCAACCCCTGGCGCTGCGCGGTGAGCCGCTCCAGCTCGTTGGCCCGGCTGAGAATACCGGCGCTGCGGCTGGCGCTGCCGCCGGTCATAGAGCCGCCGGGGTTCAAAACCTGCCCGTCCAGGGTGACGATGCGGAAGCGGTATCCGTACTTCCGTGCCACAGCGATGGCGGCATCCAAATGCTCCATCACGACGACCCGTCCCAGCAGGTTGGAAAAGACATTGCGGTATTGGGGCGCAAACTCCACCAGCTGATCGGCAATGCCCACGAAACCGGGCTCCCGGCTGAGGCTTCCCGCTTCCCGCAGATCTGAGGGTCGGATGGAGCTCAGAGGCAGGATGGTGGCCCGGCCGCCGTCCCGCCGCTTTAAGTACTGGATGACCGCCTTACCGTCTTCCTCCCGCTCCACCACCAGGTTCTGCATAGCTCCGCCCAGGGCGGTCTCAATGGCTACGGTGTACTGGTCGGGTACGTGGATGAGCCCGGCCACCGGTCCGTGGATATTGCGCAGCGTGCCCCGCTGGGCCTCGCCCAGCACCAGCTTAATGGCCTTGGAATAGCCCTCGTGCATTTTCTCCATTTCAGAGAGCATCTTGATCCGGGAGGCGAGGGCATTCTCCTCCATCTGCAATTTTACATGGCGGTCCTTGGCCCGCTCCGCTTTCTTCTTTCGGCTGTCCAGGCGCAGAGCATAGCCGGAGATCACATTTTTCACTCCGTCCCGCTCTTCCCGGGCATCCCGCTCCTTGCGGTCGGCAGCGGCGGCGTCAGTCCGGGCGGCTTCCAACCGCTGTTCCAGACTGCGCAGCTCCTGGCGCACCGCTTCATCCCGGTCCAACACCTCCTGGGCCGCGGCAGCCAATGCGGACAACAGGGTCTTTGCCTGGTTGGCATCGGCGGTCTTCAGTGCCTCCCGGCCCCGCAGTTCCTCCAGCTCCTTGGCCAAAGTACCTGCAGACAGCAGAGCTTGCTGCGCCTGCCGGTTTTTCTCTTCCACACTGCGCCGGGTTTCCTCCAGCTGGGCCTGGACCTCCTCCAGCCGGGCGCGCCGGTCCGCGATCTGGCTGTCCAGGCTGTCCTGACGCCCCTCACGCTGCTCCAACTCCTCCCGGATGCGGGCGGTACTCTCTAAATTATGCTGGATATTGCTTTTCAGTACGGCAATCGCCGACTCCAGTTCCCGGATGGTGGCATCTCGGCCCTGAATGGCAAAGCGCAGCTCATCCGCCTGGACCTCCTTGTCCCGCATCTGCATGGACAGCTGCTCCGCCCGGCCAAAGCTGGCCTCAACCGCCCGCTCCGCCGCCTCCTTCTGGCGCACCGCCTCTTTATAGTCGGTCTCCAGCTTGATGGTGCTAACCCGGATGCGCTCCAGGGTATCCAGCCACACGGAGATCTCCAGGCCCCGCAGCTCATCCCGGAAAATCAGATATTTCTTTGCTGTCTCGCTCTGAGCCCGCAGGGGTTCCACCTGCAGTTCCAGCTCGGAGATCTTGTCGTTGATCCGCACCAGATTTTCATCGGTGCGCTCCAGCTTCCGCTCTGCCTCTTCCTTGCGGTGGCGGAAGCGGGAGATACCTGCCGCCTCCTCAAAGATTTCCCGGCGGTCGGCAGACTTCACCGAGAGGATCTCATCGATGCGGCCCTGGCCAATGATGGAGTAACCCTCCCGGCCAAGGCCAGTGTCCATGAACAGCTCGTTGACATCCTTCAGGCGCACCGAGCGGCGGTTGATATAGTACTCGCTCTCTCCGGAACGGTAGTAGCGGCGGGTGACCATTACCTCGCTCTCATCCATATCGAAGATATGATTGGTGTTGTCCAGGACCAGAGAGACCTCGGCGTAGCCGGTCTGCTTGCGCTTGGCTGTACCGCCGAAGATCACGTCTTCCATCTTGCCGCCTCGGAGCACGCGGGTGGACTGCTCTCCCATAACCCAGCGGATGGCGTCGGAAATATTGGATTTTCCCGATCCGTTGGGTCCGACAATGGCGGTAATGTCCGACCCAAAGGTCAGCACCGTCTTATCTGGGAACGACTTGAAGCCCTGGATCTCCAATGCCTTTAAGTACAATGCTTCCACCTCGTTTTGCCCATGCAGGTCGCTTTCGCTAGTCAGATAGAAAGGGCATAAAAATAGATTATAATTATATCAAAAAAGTCGTGTTATTGCAATGTGTCCCCGGCAGTTTCCTCCTGGGGCAGAGGTGCCTCCAGCTCCTCTCCTTCGTTGGCCTGCTGGGCATCCAGCATATGCGCAGGGCATTCCGGCGTATAGGCCACCTGGAGCACTGCCTGAGGCCAGTTGAGCCGCACTCTGGGGTGCATATCCCGGCTCGCTCCTGCCCGCTCCAGGCATTGAAGGATATCCTTCAACACTGCCCGGGTAAGATAACCGCCTCTCCAGTGGAATACCAGCTCCTTCTTCTTCCGGGCAGCCTGTTCCCCCCGGCGCTCCACCTCTTCCAGCTTGGTAAAGGAGATTTTTTTCATCCGGTAATAGAATCCGTCGCCCTCTGAACAAGCAGGAGCCGGTGTGATGAGCGGCTCGTGGTCCCGGAAGATCCGCCGATCCTCCAGATTAAAGTAGTCGTAGCGGATAAGTTCCGGAGTACCTACAGAGTTATCAAAGGTGGCATCCAGATGATAGTACCGCCCGCCGATACGAACCACATTCCAGGCATGGCGGTATTTGATTCCCTTCTCCGGTGCATTCTCCGAAATAACCACAATACACCAAAGTCCCAGTTGATCGCAAAGGGCCTTCACTGATTTCGCAATGCCCTCGCATACTCCCACTCCCTGTCCCAGAGGTCCAATGATTTCATGGGAGTAAGGCTTTTTCAATTTATCGTAGCGCACCTGAGTACAGATGAAATCGTGGATATACCGTTCCTTCTCCCACTCGGTAAATGCCTGGGCAGGCCGGGCAAGTCGCTCCACCCGGGCGCGCAGCGCCTTCTGGTGTTCCCGGATGCGCCCCTTGTCAAAGAGATACTCGGGACAGAACTCTACCCGCAAGGCGTCCGGATGGACCCGACACGAAAAGTTGGTGATGTAGAAAATCTCCGGACAATCCAGGCGCAGATAAAACAGCACCTCACTTAGCTGTTCCATCTCCAGCCGAGGTACCGGGAAGGCTGGGCTCAGACTTTCTACCCCCCGTTTGATTGCATGGTAGGCCTCCTGCATAGGCTTGCTCAGGCGCTGATAGTAGTAGGGCTCCATAACATCTCCCTTTCAAACTGTAAGCGAAAAAATCCGCGGCGCAAGACTGCGCCGCGGATTTTACCGCTGAACGAATTGAGATTAGCCGCCAAACACCTTGATCATGAAGCCGGCAGCCACAGCGGAGCCGATAACACCGGCCACGTTGGGGCCCATGGCGTGCATGAGCAGGAAGTTGGAGGGGTTCTCCTTCTGGCCCACGGTCTGAGAGACACGGGCGGCCATGGGAACAGCAGACACACCGGCGGAGCCGATGAGGGGGTTGACCTTACCCTTGGTCAGGATGTACATCAGATCGCCCAGCAGCACACCGCCAGAGGTGGACAGCAGGAAGGCCAGCAGGCCCAGCACGATGATGGACACGGTCTGGAAGGTCAGGAACTTGTCATACACAGCCTTGCAGCCCACGGACAGGCCCAGAGGAATGGTGACAATGTTCATCAGGGCGTTCTGAGCGGTGTCAGACAGACGCTCACACACGCCACACTCACGGAACAGGTTGCCCAGCATCAGCATACCAATCAGAGGAGCGGTATCGGGCACCAGCAGGATCACGAAGATGGTCACGGCCACGGGGAAGATGATCTTCTCAGTCTTGGAGACGGTGCGCAGCTGGGTCATCTTGACCTTACGCATCTCCTTGGTGGTGAGCAGCTTCATGATGGGAGGCTGGATCATGGGGATCAGAGCCATGTAGGAGTACGCCGCAATGGCGATAGCAGGCAACAGATCCGCAGCCAGCTTAGAAGATGTCAGAATAGCAGTGGGGCCGTCAGCGCCGCCGATAACGCCGATAGCGGCAGCCTGAGCAGGCATAAAGGAAATCAGACCGCCGGTGACGGGGCCCAGAACCAGGGCCAGCAGGAAGGCGGTGAAAATGCCCAGCTGAGCGGCAGCGCCCAGCAGCAGGGACATGGGGTTAGCCAGCAGGGGACCAAAGTCAGTCATCGCACCGATGCCCATGAAGATGATGGACGGATAGATGGCGTAGTTGACGCCCTGATAGAGCACCCACATGAAACCAACGCTGCTGCCGGAGGGCTCATTGAGCAGACCGGTCAGAGGCAGGTTGGCCAGCAACATACCAAACGCGATAGGAACCAGCAGCAGGGGCTCAAACTTCTTGCCAATGCCCATGTACAGCAGCAGACAGGCAATGGCGATCATGATGACCTGGCGCCAGTCATTAGGCAGAGCGGCGAAGCCGGAGCCTCCAAAAATTGCACTTAAAACTTCTCCAAAGAAACCCATACTTCACCCTCCTTTCAACCGATCGTGACCAGCAGGTCATCGGTGTTGACTGCGGTGCCCACCACAGCGGACACAGACTTGACGGTGCCGTCCACGGGAGCGGAGACCTCGATCTCCATCTTCATGGCCTCCAGCACCACCAGCACGTCACCGGCCTTTACAGCCTGACCAACCTGGCACTCCACCTTGAAGATGTTGCCGGGCATGGGGCTGTTGACAGCGGTCTCACCAGCAGCCACAGGGGCAGCAGCGGGAGCCGCAGCAGGAGCGGGAGCGGGCGCAGCCGCGGGAGCAGGAGCAGCAGCAGGGGCAGGGGCGGCGGCAGGAGCCGCAGCCACGGGAGCCGCAGCAGGAGCCGCGGTGACATTGGTAATACGGAAGGAGTTGGGGCTCATGCCAGACTCCTCGGCAATGGCAGCCATCATCACAGCCACCATCTCACCCTCATCCACCGCGGGAGCAGCGGGAGCTGCCGGCTTGGGAGCAGGAGCGGGAGCGGCCTTCTTGGCAGGAGCGGCAGGAGCCGCCTTGCCCTCAATGGAGCTGACGATCTTGGAGATGATAATGATGACCAGAGCCAGAATGGCCAGCATCATGAACACCACCACGATACCACAGACAGCGACCATCAGAGCCTCGGGCACGCTCAGCGGGGTAAACGGGTCCAGAATTGCTTTGTTAATATCAGGCATAGATCAGACCCCCCATTAACCCAGGGTGACCAGCAGATCGTCGGTGTTGACAGCAGTGCCAACCACAGCAGAAACAGCCTTAACAGTGCCGTCCACGGGAGCGGAGACCTCGATCTCCATCTTCATGGCCTCCAGCACCACCAGCACGTCGCCAGCCTTCACAGCCTGGCCAACCTTGCACTCCACCTTGAAGATGTTGCCGGGCATGGGGCTGTTGACGGCAGTCTCACCGGCAGCCACAGCGGCGGGGGCAGCAGCAGGAGCGGGAGCAGCGGCGGGGGCGGGAACAGCAGCGGGCGCGGGGGCAGCGGCAGGGGCAGGAGCAGCAACGGGGGCGGCCACAGGGGCAGCCATGACAGGAGCAGCGGCCGCGGGAGCGGCGGCGCCGGTCTTCTCCACCGTTACACTGTAAACCTTGCCGTTCACGGTAACATTGTAGTTCATAGTTTGTTTTCCCCTTTTCTAAATGGAATGGGTTGGCTTTCCAGCCAATTTTGCAGTCTGGAAAGTCAAACGGTCGGTCCTTCGCCCGCCCGCAGAACGGGCGAAGGACCGAAATTACAACCATTGTAACATTTTTGCAGGATTTCTGTCAAGAAATTCCCGGTACTTTAACGGAAAACTTACAGCACGTCGGCGAAAGCCTGGATGGCGGTGCTGGCCTGGCCGAAGTCCCGCATCTGCTGGTCCACGCCCAGCTTGATGTGGGGGATACCGGCGTCGTCCAGAGCCTTCTTCAGGTAGGGATACTCCATCTCCTCGGGGTCGCAGAACTGCTGCATGAACAGCACCAGACCCTGAGCGCCGGACTCCTTCACCATCTGCACCACATAGTCGGCGCGGCGGTTCTTGTTGGAGCACTCATCGTACAGGAGCACGTCATAATCCTGATCAGCGAACTGCTGAGCCAGAGCCATCATGGGATCGCCCTCTTCGCTGGCGTCCACACGGAAGGCACGGGTCTCCTGGGCCACGTCGTCGGCGGCGATAGCAATGTTGTTGTCGTCGAAGATCTGCAGCAGCTTGGGGTTGTCGCAGATGATGCCGGAGGTAACAACCTTGCGGCCCTTCCAGTTGGAGGCGGGCAGCTTGGAGAGCTCCTCATTCAGCTCTTCCAGCTTCTGAGCGTGGACGGCGGGCTCCATGAACCAAGCGGAGCGGAGCACAGCGGAACGCTCCACAGCGGAGATCGCCTCGGGGTGCTGACCGGCCAGCTTGACGAACTCACGGCGGGCCTTGCGGCTGCGGTTCATAACCTTGATGGCATCACGGAGAGCCTCGTCGGTGATGGTGTTGCCGGAGATCTTCTCCAGCTCGCTCTTTACGTGCATGTACTGGTCCACGGTGAACTGCAGGCCGAAAGCGGGCTTACGGTTCTGGGGGTGAGCCAGGAAGATGCAGGGCAGCTTGCCCTCCATGGCCACGCGGAAGTTCTGGCTCATGGGACGCAGGGTGTCGCAGATGGTGGGGGTGATGATGCCGTCCAGCTGATCCAGGGTGCCGTCCAGCAGCATCTCCAGAGCCAGCTGAGCGATGGTGCAGTAGAAGGTAGCGCAGTACTCCTTGGCCTGGGCGATGGTCTTCTTGTTGCTGCCCCAGATACCCATGGGCACCATACCAGCGGCCACGACCAGCTCCACGGGAGCAAAGTAGGGCAGCACGCCGATGACCTTCTTACCCTCCTGCTTATAGGCGGAGATTACCTGATAGGGGTGTTCAGAACATTCCTTAAACTCGTTCAGCAAAACTTCGGTGCTCATTTCGCCTCAGCCTCCTTCTTCGCTTGATTGGCCTCCATGGCCTCTACCAGGCCCTGGACAC
Organism: Flintibacter porci; assembly: GCF_041925195.1. Taxonomy (NCBI): domain Bacteria; kingdom Bacillati; phylum Bacillota; class Clostridia; order Eubacteriales; genus Flintibacter; species Flintibacter porci. Next base: position 48,686 of record NZ_JBHEVB010000010.1, on the reverse strand, counting down.
GGGTCTCATACTGGGCCTCGTTAAAGTTCCGGGGATCGGCCTGGTCGCCGTCGAAGCCGGCGCAGGGAACACCCAAATCCTTGGTAAAGCGGCGCTGCATCTCGGCCATGTAGCCAGACCAAGGCTTGCAGGAACGGTTGTAGTGGACCAGCACGCCGTCCACCTTGTTGTCCCGGCAGATGCCCTCACGCCACTCAACGCCCTGCTCGATACACACGGAGTTGGGGGCCTTGTAGTAAGCACGGGCCATCTCATCCATGTTGTTGTACACGAAGCCGAAAGCGGGGGCGTACACGACGGCAGTCACGTTAACGCCGTTGGCCTTCAGAGGCTTGAACAGGTTAGGCAGCTTGGGCCAGCAGGGAATACCCTCGAACATGACGCGGAACTTCTCGGGGAAGGGAGTGGTGCTCTTGCCTTCCTTGACAGCCTCGGCCAGGTCCTTCTCCAGCAGCTCGAAAGCCTCAGCAGCAGCCACCTTGCCGCGGGCAGTAACCACGTCAGCCATGTGGTTGAACAGATCGAAGCCGCTGTAGGGGGCGGGCTTGTACTGCAGGTAGTCACACACGCGCAGCCAGGCCTTAGCGGTGCGGTTGGCGTTCTCACAGGCGTGCTCGAACTTCTTCTCGTCGAACTTCTTGCCGGTGATCTGCTCCAGCTGATGGATGGCAGCGTCGAACTGAGCACGGACATAAGCCACGTTGGTGTCGTGGACGTCCACAGTGTTGTTGTAGGGGATGTCGATCATGATCAGGGGGATGTTGCACATACGGGCGATGTTCTCATACCACTTGGTCATGCAGTTACAGATGTTGTTGCAGCACAGCACGAAGTCGGGCTGGGGCATACGCATCTGACGATAAGGCTTGATGGCCTCACGGCGGAAGTTCTTGTAGGCGATCTCCTTCTCGGTGGTCTCGGGCAGAGCCTCGATCTCATAGATGTCATCCAGCACGGTGTAGGGCTGCATGGTCTTGGGATCCTTCTTGGGCTTGCCGGTCTCGGGGTCGATGACCACGTTGCCGTTCTCGTCCTTCAGAGGCTTGCCGCTCTTGGGATCGATGATATACTCCAGGGTCTCGGGGTCAAACTTCCGGGACGCACGCTTGCCGGCAGCATAAGCCAGGCTGATACGGGCATAACCGCAGATGTCGTTGTCGTAGCCCAGCTCCTCGGCAGCCTTACACATGATCTCACCGTCACGGTTGGCGGCGATACCAGCGGCCTGGTTCTCGGGGTACATCACGTTCAGATCAAAGGCCTCAGCCAGCTCGCAGGGGAACTTGGAGCTGGACCAACCAACCAACTTGCCCTCGGCATGGGCCTTGCGGGCATCAGCATACACATCCTCGACGACCTTGCGCAGGGCCTTGACGCCGGGGCTCACTTCTTTAGCCATTGTTGTGTCCTCCTCACTTAAAAATCGTCCATATTATTGTTTGTCGGCAAAAGGATCAGTCCTTTTGCTCCTTCAGGTACCGCTGATAAGCAAACAGCGCCGCCCCCAGAGCACCATTGTACTGGGTCAGGGGGGAGGTGTGGATTTCGTGTCCCAGTTCCTCCTCCAGGGCCTTGACCACCCCGGAGTTCTGAGCCACACCACCGGTCATGACCACCTTCTCCCGCACGCCCACACGGTGTGCCAGGCCAGCCACACGGGCGGCCACGGAGTGGTGGATGCCATTGATGATGTCACACTTGTCGGTGTCCATCGCCAGCTGGCTGATGACCTCACTTTCCGCAAATACGGTACAGGTGGAGCTGATGGCCACATCCTTGGTGGATTTGGCCGCCAGATCACCCAGCTCCTCTACCTTTACCTCCAGCACCCGGGCCATGACGTCCAGGAACCGGCCGGTGCCGGCAGCGCACTTGTCGTTCATGACAAAGTTGGTCATCACGCCGTTTTCCACCTGCAGGACCTTGACGTCCTGGCCGCCGATGTCGATGACGGTGTGCACGTCGGGGAACAAGAAGCTTGCTCCCTTGGCGTGACAGCTCAGCTCGCTCATCTGGTGGTCGGCGATCCCCTCCAGAGAATTACGGCCATACCCGGTAGCCAGCACATAGGCCATCTGATCCCGGGTCATACCCGCGCTCTCCAGCACCTCAGCAATTGCCCGCTGAGGGCCGCTGGTTCCGGCGCCGACCGAAATCAGGGACTTGCTGACGATCTCTTTGCCATCGCGCAGCATCACGCACTTGGAGGCAGTAGAACCAATATCGATACCAAGAGTGTAAATGTTATCCATCAAACTCGCTCCGTCAAAAATATGGTTTCCCCACTATACGGGGATTGGATATGGTGCCGGGACCCCATTTGGGGTCCCGGCGCATACGCCGGTCACGTTGGGCCGGTCTTACTTCTTGAAGGTCTCGAAGTCCCGGATGGTGCGGGGCAGCAGCATCTGATGGAAGGGGCAGATGCTCTCGGGGTTCTGGTAGCAGGAATCGGTGAAAGCCACGATGTAGTTACGCATCATGGGCATATCCACGATCTCGTCCACCAGGCCGGCCTTGGCACAGTAGAAGGGCTTGGACTTCTCGTTGTAGTCGTTGATCAGGGCATTCATCTTGTCGATGGTGGGCTGCAGATCCTTGCCAGCCTTCTGATCCTTGGCCAGACGGCCAGTGTACATGGCGTTGGCAGCGGTCTCGCCGTTCATGACGTTGATCTCGGTGGCAGCGGTGCCCAGAGAGAAGGCGTTGTTGTCGTTGCCCTGAGGACCACCCAGCACGTAGTGGGCGGCGGCGGTGCCGCGGCGCAGAGTAATCTCCATCATGGGCAGCTTGCTGCTCTGGATGGAGTAGATCAGGCTCTGGCCCAGACCCAGCAGCTCAGCCTTCTCAGCGTCGTTGCCGACGTCGATACCGGTGGTATCCTGGATCCAGATCATGGGCAGACGGTCACGGGCACACAGGGTGACGAACTCGTTCATCTTGATCAGGCCCTGGCGGTACAGCTTGCCGCCCACGCCCATGGCGCCCTGCTTATACTCGGGGTAGTTGGGGAACACGCCCTGCTGGTTGGCAACCACGCCCACCAGAAGGCCGTCCACCTTAGCCAGGCCGGTGATCATCTCGGGACCATAGCCCTTCTTATACTCCATGAACTGGCTGCCGTCGAACAGACGGGCGATGACAGAGTACATGTCGTAGGGACGCTTCTTGTTGTTGAGCACCAGGTCATACAGCTCTACGTCGGAAGCAGCGGGAGACTGGGGAGTGTCCACGCGGAAGAACTCCAGATCGTAGGAGGGCAGCATGTCCAGATACTTCTTGATGCCGGCGATCACGCCGTCCTCACCGGAGTAAACCTCACGGAAGAAGCCGGTCTCGCCGTAGTGGATGGCCACGGTTCCGGGAGGATCCGCGCGCAGGCCCTTGGTGGCCTCGATCTGAGCCAGAGCGGCCTCCATGTCCACGAAGCCCTTGGGGTTCATGCCGCCCACGATGCCGGCGCCGCCCACGGCCATGTTGGCCTTCTCATGGGCGATCAGGATGGTGGGGCTGATGGAGTGATAGCCGCCGCCGGCGGGGTTGGTACCGTAGATGCCGACGATGACGGGAATGCCCATCTGGTTGAGCTCAGAGTTACGATAGAAGGGGGTGCCGCCGCCGCGACGGTTGGGGTACACCTTCTCCTGCTGGTCCAGCTCAACGCCGGCGCAGTTCAGCAGGTACACCAGGGGGATACGCAGACGCTTGGCAGTGTCGCTGCCGCGCAGCAGGTTATCAGCCTGGCCGGGAACCCAGGTACCGGCGTGCTTCTTGTTATCGGAAGCGATAACCACGCACCACTTGCCGTTGACGCGGCCCAGACCCTTGATGATAGAGGTAGAACCGTTCTTGTTGTCCTCGGGGTTATACAGGCTGTTCAGGGGGCACCAGGTGCCGGGATCCACCAGCATGGAGACACGCTGCATGGCGGTCATCTGGCCCTTGGCGTTCATATCCTCGTCCTTCTTACCAGCAGCCAGGGCAGCCACGATCTTAGCGTGGATGTCCTCCTCGACGGCCTTCAGCTCAGCCACGTTCTCGGGGTTGGGACGGACGGCCTTGCCCACGGTGGGCATATTCTGGAAATAACGAGGCATGGAATAGTTACCCAATGTAAACTCCTCCTTTAAATATTTGGTCGTTGATGTCACACATACAGATGGCTGCCGCACCTTAAAACAGGCATACAGGCACTGGCTCAAGCCAAATACCCACTAAGATCAATCCGATCAGCAGCAAAACGATCCAGAGGATCCCACCTTTGTGTTTCATCCGCGTCTTACTCTCTTACTCCTTGGGGACCTTGATGAAGGCCTGGCCGGGGTCGATCTCCTCGCGGATCAGCTTGATGATGTCGGGGCTGGGACCCTCCATCAGCTCAGCGCGGGACACGTCGATCTCGAAACCGGTGTTCTCCTGAACCATCTCGGGGCTGGAGAACGGATAGTAGTAAGCCAGGTACATCCGCTTGGTCTCCTCGTCGAACTTCATGATGCCCAGGTCGGTAACAACCATCTGGGGACCACGGTTGCCGGGCAGGCCAGCGCGCTCACGGCCGCCAGGGCCGTCCATCCAGCCGCAGGAGGTGATGTAGTCGATCTTCTCCATGAAGCGGCGCTTCTGGTGCTGCATCATAATGATGGTGTTGCAGTAGGTGGCAATGCCGTTGGCGCCGCCGGAACCGGTGAAACGGGTCTGGGGCTTGACATAGTCGCCCTTGCCGTAGATGCAGGTGGAGTTCACGTTGCCGTAGGGATCGATCTGGGCGCCGCCGATGAAGGCCACCAGACGGTCGGCATCGTGCAGCCACTCATTGGCCTCAAAGCCGATGAAGCGGATGTTGGGCCACTGCACAGCACAGTGAGCCATGAAGCGGTTGTCACCCACGGAGCGGGGCACTTCCACGGGGGAGCAGTCCATCAGGCCGCTCTCTACGATGGGATGACAGGAGGGGCAGACAGCCCGCTTGGCCAGGGAGGCGCCGATCAGAGGAAGGCCGGTGCCCACGATGACGATCTGATTCTCCTTAATGTTCTTAGCAATGGCGTAAGCCTGCATCTCCTGCTTAGTGTACTTAGTATAATCAGACATGACAATATACCTCCCTACTTCTTAGTGTCTGGTGGAATAACCCAGGTGGGGCTCGTTCTTCAGGCGCAGCAGACGGGAACCGCCCACCTTGTCCAGCAGCTCGTCGTTATCCTTGACGCTGTAGACCCACTTATCCAGATAGTCCTTGAAGGTCTCGGGGATGGCCACGCCGGCCTCAGCATCCTCAGCAGCCTTCTTAGCCTTGGCAGCAGCCTCGGCCAGCTTGGCGTCGTCGGGCTTGGCAGCGGCAGCCTTCTCAGCCTTGGCAGCGGCCTTAGCCAGCTGAGCCTTGGCATCCTCGGCGTCCTGATACTTGGAGGCCTTGTCGTACTCCTTCAGAGCGTGGGAGTCGTTGTCGTAGTAGTTGTAGCACTGAGAGGGCCAAGCGCCGTAGGGGCAGTGGACAACAGCGTCCACGCACTGACCGAAGATGCGGGTCAGGGTAGGATCGCGGCGGATGTACTCGTCGCTGACCAGATCCTCGCAGGTGACGATGACCTTACGGGCGGCAACAGCGATGTCCACATCGTGGAACTCGTCGCCCTCGATGATGCAGGTGCCATCGGGAGAAGCCTTCTGCACGTGGATGATAGCGGTGTCCAGCTTTGGCACGGGAACAGCAACAACCTTCTCACCGGGGTTGAAGGGGTTCTCCACCTCAACGCACTTCAGGTCGTCCACCTTGTCCAGGGTCTTGCGCTGCTCCTCGCTGATGCCCCAGTACTTCATCAGACCGGAACCCTGCATCAGACGCACGGGCAGGAAGGGCAGGCCCAGAGAAGCGGCATGCAACTGAAGCATCAGCACGTCCTGAGAGTAGTCCTCGTAGGTCAGCTGGCCCTTCTCGATGGCAGCACGGAAGCGGCGGGAAACGTTGGTGTAGCCGGAGTTAGCGGTATAGCAGTTGATGTAAGCCTTGACACGGCCCTCACCGATCAGCATATCCCAGTCGCCGCCGGCAGGACCGGCCCAGACGGTGAAGTCCTTCTGGCCCTGACGCAGGATCTCGGCCACCGCGGCATAGGGCTTACGGTTGGTGGTAAAGCCGCCGAAGGAGATGCAATCTCCGCTCTCGACGAATTTCGCAACCGCGTCGTGCAAGGTGTAGACTTTGTTCATAATGAAAACCCCCATTACACAATTTTTTGATGTACGGTTTTTATTCCCTGACTTCGTGTGATTTCCAAAATTACACGCTTTGGTTCATCTTGTGCTAGTCTATCACAAGATGTGCAAAAGGTCTTTGGAGAACTTGGCGAAAAGTTTGCATATATTCGCTTCCCGTGCTATAATGCTATCATAACACAACCAACAAAAACGGGCAAGTCTCTGCCCTTTGTTTTTGCTTGAATTGTACAGTTCTTCCAGCGGGAGGCCCTTATATGACCAATGTTGACTTCCATCTTCAGCTCAACCACAATGAAACCTGGAGCATGAGCCGGCTCCATTTCCATGACTACTATGAACTTTTTCTGCCCCTCACCAGCCCGGGCAATATTTTTGTCAGCGACCAGGTCTATCCCCTGCGCCGCGGCACTTTATATTTAATTGGTGAAAATACCCTCCACCGCACCATTGCCACCGGCTTTCATGCCCGCTATGTGCTTCACGTCAGCCGCAAGACTCTCTCCGACCTGTCTACCCCCCAGACCGACTTTATGCAGCTGACCCGGGACAGCTTTCTTCGCGCTGCCATGACCAGCGAGCAGATGATTGAGATCATCGAGCTCTTCCAGGCTCTGGAGCGCAACAAAAACGACGGCAGCTTCGGCAGCGATATCCACCAGACCATTGCACTTTTGAATCTGCTGCTGCGGGCCGCCCCGATTCTCACCTCTGCCACCGCCGGCGACGCAGTGCGCAACAAGGATTTCCTCCGGGTCGCTCCTATTCTGGACTATATCCGCAATAATCTCTCCGAGCCTTTGACCCTGGACCAGATCGCCAACCAGTTCTATATCAGCAAGCACTATCTGTGCCGCATCTTCAAATCGGCCACCGGCTTCTCCGTAATGGAGTACATTATCTACAGCCGGGTTCTGCGGGCCCGTCAGCTTCTTAAGGAAGGTGTAAGCGTCCAGCAGGCCGGCGAGATGTCCGGCTTCTCCGACAACTCCCACTTTATCCGCACCTTTGGTCATCTCACCGGCACCTCCCCCGGACGCTATGCCCGAGAGTATCAGACCAGCGACCAGGTTCTGCTGCGGGAAAACGGGAAGTCCGGGAAAGGCTGATTTTCACACTGCGCATAAAAAATGGAGCGGCATATGCCGCTCCATTTTTTGTATTTAATCTCTGGGCCTGCGGTAGAAGTTTCCCGCCAGGCGCTCGGTACGCAAGACATTGATAAATGCCTTGGGATCCGCCTGATGGACCATACGGGTCATTTTCCGAACCTCACCCACATAGACCACTGTGTAAATCAGAACACAGCGCTCGCCGTTGTAAAGTCCCACACCCTCAACCAAGGTTGCAGTATGGTGCAATTCCTGAATCTGGGCACACACGCCGCCAGCGCTTTCCCGTCCGGTGACAATGAGCACCGTAACCTGTGTGCTGTCCGGGTCCATAACTCGTACGACCTGGGTCGAGGCAAACTGGAAAATAATCGAGTACAAGGCCGATTCCCAGCCGAACAGGGCGCCTGCGATCAGCAGCATCACCACATTGCCCGCCAGGATGTAGTTCCAGGTACTCACGTTCCACCGCTCCATCAAGGGAATAGCAATGAAGTCGGTGCCGCCGCTGGTGATGCGGACATAGAGGCAAATACCAATGGACACACCGTTAATGAGTCCACCGAACACCGCCACCAGCAAAGGATCCTCCGTAATGGGGAAAGAGGGTACCAAGTCAGTAAAAATACTGGTAAGTACGATGACAAAGCAGGACCAAAGGGTGAAGCGCTTGCCCACGTACTTCAGGCAGAAGAGGGCAGGCAAAGCATTGATGGCGATGTTAATGGGGCCAAAGGGAAGCTCTACTCCCGCAAACTCCCAGGCACATCGCATAATCAGGCGGGTCAGTCCGGTAAAGCCTCCCGGGAACAGATCTCCCGCCTGAACGAAGCTGTTGAGGTTTACTGCTACGATCAGCGCAGAAATGGTGGAGATAATCAGCCGTGCAACCACCGATTCTGCCAGATCCCGCTTTTTTATCTGGTTCACGCTGACACCTCGTTCACTTTACCTCAGACAGAACGTCCAAATTCTTCATAAAATATTCTACGCCCGACCAAATGGTGGTCAGTACGATCACCGCTACACAGATCGCGCTGAGCTCCACAAACCGGGGCAGCAGCAGCATCAGGCAGATGCAGACCATGGTGGAAGCGGTCTTTACCTTGCCGGACCATCCAGCAGCAATGACCCGTCCCTTGTCAGCGGCCACCATCCGCAGGCCGGACACGGCAAACTCCCGCACGATGACAATGAGCAGCGCCCAGCCCGGCATGTGGCCAATCTCTACAAACCACAGCATGGCGGCCGTCACCAGACATTTATCCGCCAGGGGATCCATAAACTTGCCGAAGTCGGTAGTCTGGTTGTAGTGCCGGGCGATGTATCCGTCCAGCGTGTCAGTGAGACTGGCTACGATAAAAATGGCCAGCGCCCAGTAGTTGGCCCCCGGCACATGCAGGTAAAGCACCAGCAAAAACAGGGGGATCATAACCACCCGAGCCAGGGTCAGCTTATTTGCGGTATTCATGAGAATATTCAGCTCCTCTTACTCTTCTTCCTTACTCTTCAATCTCACCGGTCAGATCGCCGTCGGACACACCGGTGATGCGCACATGGACAAACTCGCCGGCCGGCACCAGTCCTGCAGCGGTAAAGTACACGTGGCCGTCGATCTCCACCGAGTCGGCATAGGTCCGGCCCACGAAGCATCCCGCCTGGCTGTCAAAGCCCTCGCAGAGCACTTCCATCACAGTTCCCAGGCGCTCCTCGTTGTACTCATCCATAATCCGGGACTGGAGATCCACTACCAGCTCTACCCGGCGGGCCGCCACATCGGGGTCCACCTGGTTTTCCATCTTCTCAGCCAGGGTACCCTCCTCCGGGGAGAACTGGAATACACCGGCCCGCTGAAGCTTCTGTTCTTTGAGGAACTCGCATAGCTCCTCAAATTCCGCCTCGCCCTCGCCGGGCAGACCACAGATCAAAGAGGTGCGGATCACCACATCGGGGATGGCTTTGCGCAGACGGGCAAACAGCTCTTCCAGCTCTGCCTTTGTGTTACGGCGGCGCATCGCCTTCAAGATCCCGTCATTGCAGTGCTGGATGGGGATGTCCAGATAGTGGACGATCTTCTTCTCGCTGGCAATGACCTCCACCAGTTCGTCGGTGATGGCCTCGGGATAGAGGTAGTGCAGGCGGATCCAATGGAAGGGCAGCTTACACAGCTCCTTCAAAAGGCCTGCCAGTGTGGTGCCATCCCCCAGGTCGCTGCCGTAGCGGGTAATGTCCTGAGCAATGACGATAAGCTCCTTCACCCCGGAATCAGCCAGAGACTTGGCCTCCTCCAGCAGATGGTCCATGGTGCGGCTGCGGTAGCGGCCACGAAGTTTGGGGATGATGCAGAAGGCACAGCCGTTGCTGCATCCCTCGGCAATTTTCAAATAGGCGGTATAGGGAGGCGTGGTGACCATCCGCTCCCCGTCGTCATAGGCCCGGTCGATCCGCTCAAAGTGCTCCGGCCGCTCCCCGGCCATCAGCTCCTCCACGGCGGTAACCACATCGGTGTAGCTGCCGGTTCCCAGCATACCGTCCACCTCAGGCAGTTCCTTACGAATGTCATCGGGGTAGCGCTGGGTCAGGCATCCGGCCACCAGCAGCTTCTTCAGCTTGCCGTCCTGCTTGAGCTGGGCCAGCTCCAAGATATTTTCAATGGCCTCGCTCTTGGCCGACTCAATAAACCCGCAGGTATTCAGCACCGCCACGTCAGCCCCCTCAGGCTCTCCGGTGACGATGTGACCTGCCTTGCGGCACAGGGCCATCATCTGCTCGGTATTCACCAAGTTCTTCGCACAGCCCAGGGAGACAAAGGCAATCTTATAAGGCATCATATCGCTCCTAATCTCATAGTTTTTCAATCCAGATCGTCCCGGCTGTACCGGTCCAGGACCGGCCGGATCTCCTGCCATTGGTAGCCCCGGCGCAGCAGCGCGTCGGAAACCCGCTTGAGTTCCCGGCGATCTACTTCTTTCCCGGCAAGCTTCTTGGCCACGAAGGCCTCAATGGCGTTTGTAGGATCCTGAGCCTCTTCCAGGGCCTGCTCCCACATCTCCCGGGGCACTCCCCGGCGGTAGAGCTCGTCCTGGAGTTTCCGCACACCATAACCCTTTCCAGAGTAGTGGCGCACCACGGTACAGGCGTACCGCTGATCGTCCAACAGGCCCAGTTCCTCCAGCCGGTCACAGATCTGGGCAGTTTCCTCCTCACTGGCCTCCCAGCTCTCCAGCTTGCGCTCCATCTCCCGGCGGGAGATGGGCTTGGAGGCCGCCAGATTGAGGGCTTTTTCTTTCAGCCCACTCTTCCGGGTAGCCTGGGTGATGGCCCGGAGTTCTTCCTCGGTCAGTTCCTTCCCGCTGTACAAAGAGAAGTTCAGCACCTCATTTTCGCCCACACGGAGCAGGGTTCCGTCCTCCAGCTGGGCCAGCCATCGGCCCTGAACACGCTGGGAGGGCTTGAGCTGTACGATCTTCACTTAGTCCTCGCCGTCCTGGAAGTCGTCGGCGGAAATATCCACCGCACGTCCCGCAGCCCGGGCAGCCGCCTGGCCCTGCTTGGACAGGAGCTTGAAGGAGTTGGCACGGATCTTGGCCTCCAGCTCGTCGGCCAGATCGGGGTTATCCCGCAGGAACTGCTTGGCAGCATCCCGGCCCTGACCCAGGCGCAGTTCGCCCATGGCAAACCAGGAGCCGCTCTTCTGCACCAGGTCCAGCTTCACACCCAGGTCGATCAGCTCACCCACCTTGGAGATGCCTTCGCCGTACATGATATCAAACTCCGCCTCCCGGAAGGGGGGAGCTACCTTATTCTTCACGATCTTGGCTCGGGTGCGGTTACCGATGATTTCGGAGCCGCTCTTCAGAGCCTCGATGCGCCGCACGTCGATACGCACGGAGGAGTAGAACTTCAGCGCCCGGCCGCCGGTGGTGACCTCGGGGTTGCCGTAAACCACGCCCACCTTTTCACGCAGCTGGTTAATGAAGATCACGATACAGTTGGTCTTGGCGATAGAGCCGGCCAGCTTACGCAGAGCCTGGCTCATCAGCCGGGCCAGCAGACCCACGTGGCTGTCGCCCATGTCGCCCTCGATCTCCGCCCGGGGAGTCAGGGCTGCCACCGAGTCCACGACCACCACGTCGATAGCGCCCGAGCGCACCAGAGCTTCACAGATCTCCAGACCCTGCTCGCCGGTGTCAGGCTGGGCAATCAGCATGGAGTCGATATCCACGCCCAAGGCCCGGGCATAGGTGGGATCCAGGGCATGCTCGGCGTCGATAAAGGCCACCTCGCCGCCCCGCTTCTGGGCTTCGGCCACTACATGGAGGGCCAGGGTGGTCTTACCGGAGGATTCCGGTCCATAGATCTCAATGATACGGCCCCGGGGCATACCTCCGATGCCCAGAGCCAGGTCCAAGGAGAGAGAGCCGGTGGGGATGGACTCCACCATCACGTCCACATTCTCTCCCAGACGCATAATGGAGCCCTTGCCGTAGGCCCGCTCGATCTGGGCCATGGCGGTCTCCAACGCTTTCTTCTTATCCGAGGCGGGAGCGGCGCTCTCCACCACAGGCTTTTTGGTTGCCATATCTGATTACTCCTTTTCTTCCGTCGGCGGCCGGGCCGCCCAGCTCTCCCGCGCCGGCGGGCACGGGTTTATCCGTTGATAGTTCCCTCCACAACACGCCAGATTCCCTGGGTGTCAGCGGTGGTCTGGATCTGTTCAAATCCGTTCTGGGCCAGAATATTTTCCACATCCGGAGCCTGTCCGATTCCTACCTCAAAAATGAGAGAGCCGCCCAGACGGATGGCGTTTTTCCATTTAGCAGCAATAAAGCGGTAAAAATCCAGACCGTCTGCGCCGCCGTCCAGAGCCATGTGAGGTTCGTAGTCCTTTACGCTGTGGTCCAGTCCTTCAATGTCTCCGGTGGGGATGTAGGGAGGATTGCTCACAATTACGTCAAAATCCCACAGAGAGGAGGCGGGGGGCTCCATGGCGTTCACCGACAGGCAGGTCACCCGGGCGTTAAGCTCATTGCGGCGCACATTCTGCTTGCACACCCGCAGAGCACCCTCGGACAGCTCGCCCAGCACCACCCGGCAGTCGGGGGCGTTGGCGGCGATGGCCAATCCCACACAGCCGCTTCCAGCGCACAGATCCAGCACCCGGGCTCCCTCTCCCGCCGCTCTGGCCCGCAGGATGCCCCGCTCGGCCAGCACTTCGGTATCGATGCGGGGAATGAGCACGTCGTTGGAGATATTCAGGGGCAGTCCGTAAAACTCCCACTCGCCCACGATATAGGCCACCGGCTCTCCTGCCAGGCGGCGCTGCACCAGCTCTTCCACCCGGCGCTCCATCTCGCCCGAAACATACAGGGGCATGTCCCGGTAAAACTGCTCCCGGCTCTTATCCGCTGCATAGCAAATAAGCTCCCGGGCCTCCAGCTGTCCTGCCTCGATCCCTGCCTTACGCAGGCGCGCCCGAGTATCCAGGAATAAATTGTTATAGGTGGTAGCCATTGCCTCACCTTCCGTCTTGTTTTCCATACTGAGAGGAATATCTCCTCGGTTTTCTCTGGTTTGCAATTGAAATTTGGGGTTAGGACAGGCTGCGCGCTTCGGGATCACGCTGCGCTTTGGGTCCATGGCCGGGTCGCTTTCGCTGCGTCTCGGGCACAAACCAGCCCCGCATAGCGGGCCTTGGGTTCTCACCCTCGCTGCGCTCCAAGCTCCCCTATGGACCTAAGCTCCGCGCTTCGCGCTGTCACGCTGCGGGCTGGGCGCATGGCCGGAACGACAACTCCTCCGACTCCGGGCAGACCCGTTTCAGCCTTTGGCTGTCCCTGGGCTCTGCCCATCCGCTCCGGAGTCTGTCGCTCCTATGCGCCTGCCCTCCGCGCTTCGTATTCACGCTGCGGCGGCTGCGCAACGCGCGGCTTCCCTCCGTCTCGGACTTGGAACAGGGCCGCTTCGCGTCCCTTCGGTTCCTCGTCCTCGCTCCGGTCCATCCGCGCTGCTCCGCACGCCTTAAGCGCTTCTTCTTACCACGCGTCCTCGCCCTTATTCTCCGGCAGCACCAATTCCAGAGCCTTGATGCCCACCTCGATCATAGAGTCGTCCGGTTCAAAGGTGGTAAAATTCTGGAGCCACAGGCCGGGAGCCACCAAAATACGGGTCACAAGCCCATCGTGGCGTCCCGCCCAGCGGTTAAACTCATAGCTGATGCCCACAATAACAGGCAGCATGGCCAAATGAGCCAAAAACCGCCAAACCACATGGTGAACCGGCCAAATGGCAAAGACCACCGTGGAGACCAGGATAGAGATGGCAATCACCATAAACAAAAAGCTGGTACCGCAGCGGGGATGGTGTCGGGGCTGTTTGCGCACATTTTCCACCGTCAACGGCAGTCCCGCCTCATAGCAGAAAATGGTCTTATGCTCCGCTCCGTGGTATTGAAATACCCGGCGAATATCCTTCATATGGGAACACATGGCCAAATAGCCCACAAAAATCACAATTTTCAGTACGCTCTCCGCTACATTGCGCACCAGCATGGAGTCCGTGACCAACGTCACAGCGCTACCCAACAGGGTGGGCAGCAGGAAAAACAGGCCGATAGACATGCAGATGCCCAGCACTACTGCCACCATTACAATGACAGATGCAGCCTTTTCACTACCCAGCGTCTTTTCCAGCCAAAGCTCAAACTTGGAGGGCTCCTCGGGCTCTTCCTCCTCTTCCGGGAAAAACTCGGCGGAATACATCAGCGCCTTTACGCCCTCCACCATAGAGGCCACAAAGGTCACCACCCCCCGCACAAGAGGCAGGCCCAGCAGGGGATATTTATCCTTGATCAGCTTCAGCTCACTCTCCCGAATGGCCAGCTGACCGTCGGGCTGACGCACCACGATGGCCTGCTTCTTTGGCCCGCGCATCATGATGCCTTCGATCAGCGCCTGACCGCCGCACATGGTCTTGAAACCGCCCTTCGGGCAGGCGCAGTTTTTTTGCTCTGTTGACATGAATCTTGTTTCTCCTTTTTTCCAGGGACAGGCAGACCCACAGGTATTCTATCAAGTTCCCATGGGAATTGCAACCGGAAATTCGAACTTATGTTTCAATTGGCAGACGGAGCGTCACCAGGCAGCCTCCGCCCTCGGCATTTCCAATGTCCAGAGTTCCCTCATGGCGGGTAACGATCTCTTCACATACGGCCAGACCGATACCGGAACCTCTGGCCTTGGAACTTCCTTTATAGAACTTGTACTTTACGTGAGGCAGCTCCTCCTCCGGGATGCCGGGACCGTAGTCCCGAATACGGATGACTGCAAACTCCTCTTCCTGGGCAATGGACACATCGATGCGTTTGCCCGAGCCGCCGTGCTTGCCTGCATTGTCCAGCAAGTTGCAGAATACCTGGCGCAGCCGCTCCGGGTCGCCGCTGATGGGTACCGCCTCCTCCGGGCAATCCTGATAGGTAAGCTCGATACCCTCCCGGCGGAAGAACTCCCGGTAGGTATACACCGCGTCCTCCAGCTCCGCCTTCAGGTCTAGAGGCTCCACCGACAAGGTGAACCGTCCATCCGACATCCGGGAGAACTCCAGCAGCTCCTCCACCATGTTGGTCAGCCGCCGCGCCTCAGAGACGATAATATCCATACCCTTGCGCACATCCTTGGGGTCTCGCAGTTCGCCGCTCTGGATGGTCTCTGCCCATCCGGTGATGGCGGTCAGAGGGGTGCGCAGTTCGTGGGAGACAGAGGAGATAAACTCCGACTGGGTCTTTTCGGACTGTTTGATTTTCAGGGACATATCGTTGATGGTGTCGGTCAGTTCGCCGATCTCATCATCAAACTTTTTCTCAATCTGTACGCCGTAGCTGCCGTCGGCAATGAGCCGCGCCGTCTCGGTAATGCTGGCCAACGGCTCTACAATGGAGCGCACAAAGTAGAGGTTGGAGAAATACACCAGAGCAAGGATCACCGCCCCCAGCAGGCATGCCAAGGCGACGGACAGGAAAAATTGCCAGTCAATGGCCACCAGAGAGGTTACATACCGCACGATGGCCACGGTCTGCCCATGGTAGACCACCGGAGCAGAAGCAGCTACAATCCGCTCCCCGGTGTGGGGGTCGGTTCCCATCCACGCCTTGGACTCCTGGTTGACCAGTACGCTCTGGATATCGGGTGTGCCCGGCGTGGTACCGGCCGCCAAGTCATTACTGGAATACTGTACCGCTCCGGTCACATCCAGAAATTGCAGTTCCAGTTTGGTCTTGTTCTCAAATTCCTGCACCGCGCTTTGGGCGTTGCCCCAAAACTGGCTGCGGGTATAGGAGGCAAATCCCCGTGCCCGGTCCTCTGCCTGGCGCTGCAGATCATTGATCGTTGTGGTGTAATAATAGCTCCACATGGCTGCGGCAAAGGTGCCCAACGCCATGGCCAGCACCAGCAGCACCACGCCTACACTGTTGATGAGCCAGCGCCGCCGGATACCCCGGATCTTCACTTTATCGGTTACAACGACCTTCTTGGCCATTTGAGCACCTCCCCTCTTAAGTCTCGGGTTTCCGCAAGGTTTTATGGTTTTTCATGATTTTGTGTCCGCGCTTTGGGATCACGCTGTGGCGGCTGCGCAACGCGCGGCTTCCCTCCGTCTCGGGCTTGGAACAGATCCGCTTCGCGTCCCTTCGGTTCCGCGCCCTCGCTCCGGTCCATCCGCGCTGCTCCGCACGCCTCCGCGCTTCTCTTTAACTCCCCCACTTATATCCATAGCCCCACACAGTGTTCACATAGGTGGGCTTGGTGGGATTGTCTTCGATCTTGATGCGCAGGCGGCGGATGTTCACATCTACAATTTTCAGCTCGCCAAAATAGTCCTTGCCCCATACGGCATCCAGGATCTCCTCGCGGGACAGTGCTTTCCCGGGGTTTTCCATAAACAACTTGACGATTCCGTACTCCACCTGAGTCAGCTTCACCCGCTGGCCGTTCTTTTCCAAGGTACGGTTGCGGGTATTGAGCAGGAAAGGAGGCTGGCTGATCTCGTCAGGCGAGGTCTCCTCTTCTTCCCCACCGGTACGGCGGAACAGGGCATCCACTCGGGCGGTGAGTTCCGCGGGAGAGAAGGGTTTTGTCACATAGTCGTCCGCTCCGGTCATCAGGCCGGTGACCTTGTCCATCTCCTGGGTACGGGCGGTAAGCATAATGATGCCGATCTTATTGTCCATGGCACGAATACGGCGGCAGACCTCAAACCCATCAATACCAGGCAGCATAATATCCAGCAGAGCCACCTTGATCCCCGGGTTTTCTTTCAGCGCCACCAGGGCGTCCTCTCCGGTAGCGGCCTCAATGGTTTGATACCCCGCCCGCTTCAGGTTGATCACCACGAAACTGCGAATGTTCTCTTCATCTTCCAATACAAGAACTTTTCTCACGGTTTTCCTTCCTTTCGCAGCACAGTTCAGTCTGACCATCCGCTCTGGATCAGCTTGAAGGCCGAAACCAGTTCAGTCTCGTCCATCCCGCAGTCCCAGGAGGAATTATAGAACGATGCGGCATACACCGCGTTCTCCTCCTCCCGCAGGATAAAGCGGTTAGAGGTATTGGCCCGGTTGGTCTGACTGGTAAATTTGTAGATTACCAGGAAGGGACTGGGATCTCCGCTCCCCTCCAGGTGGTAGAAGATCACCGCCCGCTGGCCGCTGATCGCGTCATAGCGGGAGATGGTAATACAGTCCTTCCAGGTGTCCGGAATGATCAAATACCATCCGTCGGTTACATTGTGGTACGTAGTGCAAACTTCAATGCGCTGGCCGCTGCTGTCATACTGATACCAGTCAATCAGCCAGTAGTCCGATGCGGTACTGTCTTCCTGTCCCGGCAGCGGGCTGGGCTGAGGCAGCTCCAGCACTCCGTCTCCGTTCACATCCGAGGGCTCCAGATCCACATAGCGGCTGAGAGTCTCCCGGCTGATCCCGGTCTCCGGAGCCAGGCTGATATTGGTGAGCTTTCCCTGCTGATAGGCGATCACATCCACGACATGACTGCCGTCAGACAGCTCCGAAGAGACATACAGCGCCCGGACCGGCGGATCGCCATTGATGAAGTTCTCTTCCACTCCGCCCCGGCCTACGCTCACCACACCGGTTGACAATGGAGCGGTGCTCAGTTTTTTGAAGGCACTGTCCTTCCAGCCGTACACATCCACACCGCTGTTGGTCAGGGAGGGATCGATGCGCACAATCGCAACCTCTGTACGGGAATCCTGGTCAATATCGGTTAAGATATAGTCTCCATAGGCGGTAGTCATCCACTCCGAGCCCCGCAGATCATCGTTCTGCACGGATGCAGCGCCGTTTTTACTGGAATTGGCCATTTGCAGCCGGCTGCGGCTCATGGGCGCTTCCACAGAATATACACCCAACAAATATGCGCCGGTACTCATCTGCCAGCTGACCACAACTTCTTTGTAGCCGCTGCCGTCCAGATCTGCATAGTCCACCCGATAGATGGCGGAGCCATCTCCCTCCAGCATGGCGCTGACAGTGTAGATGTCATCTTCACCTTTGGTAAAGAAGAAAATCTTCTGAGGCTTCTCTGCGCCAGGCACACGGAAAAAGGTAACTGCGGTCTCCCGCTGTCCGTCTCCGTCCATATCCTGAAGCTGGATGAGGGCGGTGTTGTCACCGGAGAGGACCGACGTATCCTCCACTTCGGTCACACCATACTCCTGGGCCAGCTTCCCCTTGACTTCCCGAATCTTCTGGGTCAGATTTTCATAGTCCGCAGAGCGCTCCGGACTCTGGTAAAGCTCCTCGGGAGAGCGGAAAAAGCAGCCTGACAGTACCAGCGTCAGCGCCATGAGCATGGCAGCCAGCACCCCTGCTGAAATCCATCTGTTCTTCATGGCACCCGCTCCTTTCCTTCTTCTGCCTTTCGGCTCTAGTTCCATAAAAGTCCTGTTTATCATCATACCATAAAAAGAAAGAAAAGAATATGGATTTTTCGAAAAATTCCAGCTCTTTTTCCGGCATTATCACGAAACAAGCGCGCAGCAGCATTCGTATGCTGCCGCGCGCCCGGCGTAAAATATCAGGATGCTTGGGGCATGGTGACCAGTGCTTTAAACAGGTCTCCATCCACCACCAGTTCAAAGGTTCCTCCCTGCAGTTCGGTCAGGCTGCGGGCAATGGACAGTCCCAGCCCGGATCCTTCCGTGGTACGGGAGGTATCCCCCCGGACAAAGCGTTCCATCAGACGCTCTGCCGGAATGTTCAGTGCCTCTCGGGACACATTTTTGATGGCCAGCGTAACGCTGCCCTTACCCCGGATGAGTTCAATGTAGATTCTCGTCCCCTCCAGAGCGTATTTTGCACAGTTGCCCAGCAGGTTATCGATCACCCGCCACAGGTGCCGCCCATCGGCGTAGACATAGCTCTCTCCCTCCGGTTCAGTGCACACTACGGTCAGTCTGCGCTCTTCCAGCTTCTCTTCATACTCTCCCAGCGCCTGGCTGAGCAGCTGGCTCATCCCGATCCGCTCCCGGTTCACCGACAGCGCACCGGTGGACGCCTTGGACGCCTCCACCAAATCCTCCGTCAGTTTCTTGAGCCGCTGAGACTTCCGGTCCAGAACCTCAATATACTCCTGGGCCTTGGGATCGGTCTGCTGGGTAGATTTCAGGAGATTGACATAGTTGATAATCGAAGTCAGAGGCGTTTTCAGGTCGTGGGATACGTTGGTAATGAGCTCTGCCTTGAAGCGCTCGCTCTTCATTTTCTCATCTACGGCGGTGTTCAAGCCGCTGGAAATGTTATTGAGTGCTTCAGCGTGCTCTCTCAATTCCCCGGGAAGGCGGGTCGTATCGATTTTGTGGTTTACGTTTCCGGAGGCAATGACCTCGGTTCCCTTCCGGATCCGGCGGAAACCCGCAGACCACCAGCATACTGCAATCAAAGCCACAACATTCACGCACATACCGGGTAGCGGACGATAGTAGGACAGCGGCTCCCAGTAGTCCGCAAAGAAGATCACACCCAGATATCCAAGAAAGGCCAACACACTTTTCCATGTGACAGGCAGATTTTTCACAAAATATGCCAGGCTGGACCGCACCCAGACGATCAGCCGGAGAATCAGCGTGGTATGGACCAAATTATGAGTTTTGCAGCGCACCGTAATGGTCCGCACCACCAGGGCACCGATACCAGCGCAGCCAACGATAACTACTCCAGCCAAGGGGATACTTTTCCGAACCGCAGCATCCCCGTACTCCCACCAATACAGCAGAGAGTCAAGCTGTTCCACAAGCATATAGCCGCCAAAGATTACGCCCCCTACCAGCAGAAGGAGATAAAACTCCAGCGGAATCCGCTCCTGCCAGGTACCTGCGCATTCCTCCTGCTCCGGTTTGTGGCCTGAACCCCACAGGGCAAACAAAAACAGCCCTGCCGCCGCAGTTCCCAGTGCAATGGTCAGCCCCATATAGAAGTTGAAATTGGTATAATCTATGGCAAAATCTGCATATACTTCATAAAGTTCATCGTGTATTTCCATCTTCTCCATCGGTATAACCCCATAGAGCAAGATTCCAGAGTATTCTTCCCAAGTTACGGTATCGACTTCCTGAACCTGTTGTTCCAAGGTTCCTGCAGACTCATCCAAATTGGTATAAATAACTTGGCTTCCGTCTTTCGTAAGAAATTGGTATCGGAAATTGGTATTGCTCCGGTTCAGTTCTTCCTCTTTCTGCTTTACCTCGCTGCGGTAAATCTGTTCCGTCTCAAAATCCAAAGCACCTGTCAGTGCATTCTGGGAATCCACATAGACTTTTACCCGTCCTATGTAGTCATCCAGCACTCGGGAAAATCTTCCCGTATCCTGCGGTATACTGTCGTTGACACAGGACAGGCCCAGAATGGTCTTCTGTCCGAACACAGCACAGCCCCATACCGCCACCAGGAACAACACCCAGGCCGCCAGACGGATCAGCAGGTTCTCCTGCAGTTTCCGCACTTAAATACCTCCCTTATCCATCTTATAGCCCAGGCCCCAAACCACCTTCAGGTACCGAGGCTCGGCAGGATTGATCTCAATCTTCTCCCGCAGGTGCCGGATGTGTACAGCCACTGTGTTCTCCGAGCCGTAAGCAGGGTCATTCCACACCTGCTCATAGATCTGCGCCGAGGAAAATACCTGGCCCGGGTGAGTCATCAGCAGCTTCAGGATGTTATACTCAATGGGGGTGAGGGATACCGGCTCCCCATCCACGGTTACCAGCTTGGCGCCGTCATCCATAGAGATAGGCCCTACACTCAAAAGACCAGGCGCCTTCTCAGCTCCGCCCAGAGCAGTATACCGCCGCAGCTGGCTCTTTACCCGGGCGATCACTTCCAGGGGATTGAAGGGCTTGGTGATATAGTCATCTGCACCGATATTCAGGCCCAGAATCTTGTCGTTATCCTCGCTTTTCGCCGTCAGCAGAATGATGGGAACATTGCTTCCCTCCCGCAGCTTGGCAGTGGCGCGAATGCCATCCAGCTCGGGCATCATAATGTCCATGAGAATCAGGTGAATATCGTTCTGCTCCACCGCCCGCAGAGCTTCATTGCCGTTATACGCCTTGACTGTCTTATATCCTTCGCTGCTCAGATAGATATCCAGGGCGGAAACGATATCTTTGTCATCATCACAGATCAAAATGGTGTGCATGCTGTCCTTCTCCTTTACAAAATGTTCTCTCATTGGTAGCATAGCACAGTCCTTTTAAGATGCAAGGCTTAAAATCTTAAGAACCGCTAAATTTTCTTCCAATCCTCCAGTTCCAATCCCTATGGTTATTTTTCTCTTGCAAATCAGGGTAAATTCGTGTATAATACATGTTGCCTTTGCCGGTGTGATGGAATTGGTAGACGTAGTGGACTCAAAATCTTGTTCGTCCATTCACAGGCGTTTTTGTAGGACCCTTGGTATTACAGCATATTTTCAACTGAATAACAGCATTTGGTTTTAATCTCCCTCCCGCATATCCCTCCAAAATCAGAGATATGCGGGACACAGGGAATTAAAATATAAATGCCGGTGTGGCGGAATTGGCAGACGCACCGCACTCAAAATGCGGCGGAGCAATCCGTGCCGGTTCGAGTCCGGCCACCGGCACCATAAAAGCAAAACAGTATAGATGCCGTAGGCCAGAAGCCTACGGCATCAACTGTTTCCGGGCTTTTTGAGCTCGAAAATTCACCGATGATTCCATAGATGCCAACCACTGTTTCCCCCTAACTGGTGGGACTCGAACCCCCCTCTGCTCAGAGGTTGGCAAAATCAAAACCATGTGGCGCCCTTTTTGAATCAGTATTTTTCAAAAAGGGCGCTATTTTTCTGCCAGTAGAATACACAAAGTTTTGGGCGTCAATTTGTTGGTCGTGATAGGCCAATTGATTGGTGCCCTTTTTCATTTTCAAACAATTTCAAAAAGGGCGCTAAGATTCAGGAGGTAAAACAAGATGGATAGAGAACAATTTTTCCGAGAACTTTGCACGGTACTTGGCCGAGAAGGCTTCACCACACAGCCGGAGCAGGAGGACCTCCTCCCGGTGGAATGGGATAGCCGCCCTCTCTGCCGAATCACAGAGGGCGGAGGTGTTCGCTACTGGCAAGAGGATGTGGCCACTTCGGAACGGGAGCAGGCCTGTGAGCGGGCCACCAATCTGGCCTGCATGGTGCAGGAGTACATGACCTTGATGGAACAGGCTCCCCCGCTGAAGGCTCAGGGGCTGTCGGGAGATTTCAGGGTGCTGGCTGATTTCAACGGAACGGTTCTGGCCGGACATCCGACCCAATATGGTGTCCACTTTGTTACCTGGGACTGGAACTTTGACCGCACAGGTCTTAACTACGGACGCTACTTTCAGGAAAACTATTCGGGCGCCAAGCAGGACTTCGCCACCCGGTCCGGTCTCATCTCGAAACAGCAGGTATTCAATGAGGCACAGCTTACTGAAATTTACCGCTGCTGTGCTGATACCCTGGACGCCGGATTCGATTTGACCTATGACCAGGAACAATGCATCAAAGGCGTTCAGGAACAGATCCTGAGCGGAATGCCCAATATCCTGGATCACATCAATGAGCAGGAGCAACACTCTACGGATTCTCAAAGCCAGGAACTGACAATATAATACACCGAGCGCTGGAGTTTTAGAAGCAAGACTCCGGCGCTTTTTTTATTTCACCGAAAGGAGATCACTACCCATGACGCGCCACTTTATGAGAGATACCCCCTTGCACCAGATGGAGCAGATGATGATGACCCCGCCTCATTTTAAGCCCAGAGGCTACGGCCTGCGCCGCTCTGGATTCCGGTATCAGGCCAAGGATGTGGACTGTGAATACTGCATGAATTACTCTTGCAGGAACCTCTGCCCTCTGGACCAGTGCATTTGTCTGGAGGAACGGATTGAAACCGGGGCTCTCAGCCTTGAGGACCTGCTCCGAGACTGTCTCCACGGCAATCTGAAAATGCGGCTTTGGAGGCGGTTGGCACAGGAGATATACCCATATCCTCTGCAATTATTCCGTACTGACGAACACCGCAGACGCTGGATGCACTGGCGAACACGCTACCGTCGATTGTCGCAACGCAACCAGGCAGCGTTGTTTCTCCTGACAGCCTACGATGATATCTGGCGCAGGGTGATCTGGAAAGTCGAAGATGATGGCTTCGATTTTGACTCCGTCCGGCTCGCCGGCATCCAGACGGAGCTTTACAGCGTTTATCAGGCAGCAAAGGCAATTTCCATTGGCAGCCAAAACATTACCATTGCTGATCTCGCATCCCGTGAACTGGTCACAGATGAGGCGTTCCAACTGATTATCTGCGCTCT
The DNA here is from genome assembly GCF_041925195.1 of Flintibacter porci. Lineage (NCBI taxonomy): Bacteria > Bacillati > Bacillota > Clostridia > Eubacteriales > Flintibacter > Flintibacter porci. The sequence goes on along the minus strand of NZ_JBHEVB010000010.1, from coordinate 25,472 downwards.
GCTTCTGGCCAGGTATGGTGATGCGATTTCAAATTTAGAAAGAAAGGGTGATTCCTAAAGCATGATGGAAGCAGTTTTAAGCAATTCGGACCATCCGGAGTTCGGAGAAGTGACCATTCCGCTTCCCATCCCCAGGGAACAATACGACCACTGCATAGAGTTGGTGAATGCACTTGAAATTGGAAGTGTTGTTGCTCCCGACTGCCATGTCAATGAGATCTGCAAAGGGTGGCCGGTATTTTATCGTCTGGAGGGGATGCAGGTCAATCTGGACGAGCTGGATTATCTGGCTAAGCGGCTGGAGAGCTTCGATGTCGGTGAGTACGCACAATTCCAGGCCATGGCCGAAAAGCTGGATCTCACCAGTATGAAGGATCTGATTAACCTGACCTTCTGCTGCCAGCAGGCAACGGTTATTACGGATTTTTCTGACTTGGCAGCCATTGGCCGCAGCCACTATCTGAACACCCACGGTGGATGTGCCAGCACCGAGGAGTTGGAACATCTGGATGGTGAGGAAACGGCAATTCTTATGATTGAAGGCAGCGAAGGTACCGTCACACGCTACGGCGTGGTTTATGACAACGGTATGCAGCTCTCGCAACTCTACGATGGAAAGCATCTCCCCGGCTACCACTATGAAGCGGATATGATCATGGTGGGATTGGTTTCCCGGCAGGAACCGGAGAATACCAAAAATGTCACCTGGATATACCTCCCCGCATCCAAAGGACAGATCGAGCGCGCCATACAGCGCAGCGGCATTGTCGATCCCAAGGATATGTGTTTCCGCATGGGTGACAGCATGTTCCCGGAGGAAGTGGATGTGGCACTGGACTTTCGCTGTGAAGACATCTATGAACTTAACTATCTGGCGCAGGCTGTGGGTAAACTCTCCCATGATGACTGCATCAAACTGGGTGCTGCTGTGAGCATAGCCGGACCGGAGTGTGCCAGTCAGATCCGTCATCTGGCCGAGAATCTGGTTCTCTTTGAGTTTGCCCCCGGCGCTCACACCCCTGCCGAATACGGAAAATACATGATCCAAGAATCCGGCCATTTTGAGTACGACCCCAACCTGGACGAGTTCTATGACTACGAGAGATACGGCCTGCAGCACATGGATCAGGAGTCTGGTATGTTCACCAACCGCGGCTATATCGCCTACCAGGGTACACTGAGTCTGGAGGAATTGATGATGGAAGATCCGATAGAAGCACACGAAACGGAATACGGATTGCAGATGGGAGGAATGTAAATGAAAAAGAAAATCGTAATTACGCTGGCATCTCTGGCAGCAATGGGAGCGGCTGTTGCGGGCTATCTCCATTTTTCCGGCAAAACGCCTTTTGGCCATAGCTATTTCCGCTGAGTAGTGATATGTTGTGTAGCTATACCAGCACGAAGGGAGTGAGAAAATGAGCAACAAAACGATTGCCGAGTTTTTGGAGCATCATAAACAGTTCAGCCATTTCAGGCCCGCTTCTCATGAGGAGGCGGGTCTCTTTTATTCGGAGCCGGATCAGGCGCTGGATGAGGCGCTGGGTACGGTGGGACATCTCCGCATGGACTTTGGCTCTGGCGGGAAAGAATTTTTTCATACCTGGTGGCCTCATAACGAAGACCAATTCAACACCGGGGAATTTAAGGACGACCTTCAGGAAGTTGTGGATGCCCTTCGTGCGGATGGCCCGCTGAAGGATCTGTCCGCAATGAGAACCTACTGTCATCAGAATGGTGGATCAATTACGCAGGATGGCCGGAGTTATGGTTACATCGCAGAAACGAAGCATTACCGTTACTGCCTGCGCTGCACCCCGTTTCCCGGCGACCACCAAGGGTATCTCTACTGTTACGACCTGCGTCAGCAGCAGATGGCCCATCAGAACAAACCGATTGGCCGAGTGACATTCGCCAGCGGTGAACAGATGGAATTTACGGACGCCGCAACATTCCTGCAGTCCATTCGGGATGAGCTCCCCTATCAGCGTTGCCACAATGATCGACCTGGCCTACAGCACAGACTGCTGCCATGTGGTCAACGCCACAACGGATGAGCAGCTGGGCAGATTCTACGCCGAGAATGATTTCATCCCCACCCTTGAAAAAGTCCCCGACTCCATCTTTGAGTATCTGGACTTTGAAATGCTCGGCAGAAAAGCTCGATTTGAGGAAGGCGGTGTCTTTGCAAGCAACGGATATGTCACACAGCATACCGAACTGAAGCAGGTATATGAGACGCTGGATCTCATGCCTTCGGCTCCCTCCTATGCCATCCGCCTACTGGCCGGAAGCTCGCCCATGGACTCCGATGGCCTGCCGGAAAAGCAAGTATATCTGAACCTCCCCGCAGCACAGGAGGCGTTGGATCATGTGCTGGCGATGTGTGAAGCGCCCTCCTGGCGTGAGATGGTCTTCTGGGCAGAAGATGGCGCTGTCCCGGATTTTCTGGAGAGTACGGACTGTGACGATATCCAGGAGCTTAACGAACTGGCAAAGCACCTCAAATGCCGGGAAAACAGCGGAGAGCTTTCCAAACTGAAGGCGGTAATCCTTGCAACGGACTGCCACGATGTCGAAACCGCCATTCAGATTTCCGAGAACCTGGATAACTACCTGTTCGAGCCTGACCAGAGGAATCCCGAGGAGGTTGCATCCGAGGAGCTTCGGTTCATTGTGGACGAGCAGTCCCTCTCGATTCTGAAGAAGCATGTCAGTCTCTACAACTATGGCCTGGATGTCATGGCCACCAACCATGCTGTGCTGACTCCCTATGGACTGGTACAGCGCAGAGATGGCAACGAGCTGCTCCAAGCCCAGGAACACCCGTCTGAGCGCAACGGAATGGAGATGATGTAGTGAACGCTCAACAGTCTGACCTCTTCGATTTGCTGGATGGCCTCGAAATGACCAAATCCCAGCACGACTGGCTGGAGCGGCGATTCGGAAACATGACAGTCAAAGAAAACCTGCTGTTTCGGGGCGCCATGCAGATCGAGCGCCCCCAGATTACTGCCGATGTGATGCTGATTGCCAATCAGCTGGATCACTACGACCTGTTCTACGGTGCTGGGGACGATGCCCGGCTGGGCAAATTCGTCATGGAGCAGATCCAGCGCCCCTCCTCCCAGATCCGAGCATTCCTTGACCCGGAGAAAGTGGGGGCAACTTACCGTCAGAAAGGTGGGAACACCTTCTGCGACGGACACTTCATCAAGGTCATCTCTCTGATCGATCCGTTCCTGGACGGCGACCCGACGCTGAATCCCGACAAAGGTGACTACGGTATCCGGGTCAAGCTGGCAAGCCGCTCCAACACGGAAGGCGTGTGGGTTGGATTTCCGGATACCGGCGAGTATATGGATACCGCACACCCGGATGAACTTCTCCTGGCGCTGGACGCACTGGAGGCGGAGTCTTTGACCGAGTGTATCGCCGTGGATGTGGACTGCTGCCTCCCGCAACTGGAGGACATTCTCTCCCAATATAGCTCTGCGGCGGAGCTTGTCCGTCATGCCATCGACTTTGGCTATGCCTGGGGGGAACAGGGGCAAGGCGAACCCCGGTGGCTGGATAAATGGCAGGCTGTTATGGAGCTGGAGGACTGTCACCGTCTGGATTACGCTCTGGATCTGGCGCAGAACCTCCATTGCTACAACTTCATGCCGCGGGACATGGAACTGGCTGAATACGGCAAAACGCTGGCGAAACAGGACGGCGTCTACCCCAAGGATGAACTGCTCGCCTCCTGCTTTGATGCGGAGGGTTATGCCGAACAGAGGATGCGGTTCATGGGTCTGTCCGCCGCTGAGCACGGTTTCGTATCCTGGAATGGTACTGAGCTGGTCTTTGAGTACAGTCAGCCGGATGTGGAGCCTACCATGACCATGTGAGAAACCTACGCACAGACCAGACTTCGCCGGAACGGAGGTGATAATACAAGTAAAATCAAATATCTTGAAAGCTGCAGGGGCCGTTACCCGAATCGGGACAAACGGCCCCTGATTTCTTTGCGCTCTTTTCGGGTAACACCCCGGAAAGGAGCCCGCATGACCACGACAACGGATAACCCAATTGCTGAGTACCTGAAAACCTATCACAAGGGAGCGCAAAGCGTCATATCCAGCCGGGAGCTGGAGGCGGCTTTTCAGATCCGCGGGCCTGACCTGCGCCGGTTGATCAACAGCCTGCGCGGGGAGGGCATTCCCATCTGCAGTTCTGATTCCGGCTATTTTTACGCCGGCACTGAGGAAGAACTGCAGAGAACCATCCGGCAGCTCCGGAGCCGGATCAAGAAGATCGCCCATGCGGAGCGAGGTCTCTCCAAGGCATTGGAGCAATTCACTGACAGCGGGCAGATGTCGCTGCCATTGGATGGCGGTGATGCCGATTGAAAAGCTTCATCCCCTGGGTGGGGGGTAAAAGCAAGCTGCTGTGGCTGATCCGCAAGCTGTCTCCCTCGCGGTATTCCCGGTTTATTGATGTGTTCGGCGGCAGCGGAACGGTGACCCTGAGCCGTCCCATCCAGCCGGGATGTATGGAGGTTTACAACGACTTCAACAGTGACCTGACCAACCTGTTCTGTTGTGTCAAGAACAGAACCATGGCACTGCTTCAGGAGCTGGGCTTTCTGCCGCTGAACACCCGTGACGATTTCAATGTGCTGTATAAGTTCTTCTCCAAAGAGGAATTCACCGATGACTATCTGAAAGAGGAACTGGAGCTGACAGAGCGGTATCTGGAGCTTCCGGACGCCGAGACCATCCAGAGAATGATGCTGGAACGAGCGCCTCGCGGTGATGTGCGGCGCGCCGCCGACTTTTTCAAGCTGATCCGATACAGCTTCAGCGGCGGCGCCAAGTCCTTTGCAGGAAAATCCTGCGACATCCGCCGTTTTTTCTACCTGATTTGGGAGTGCTCCCGCAGGCTGGCGAATGTCGTCATCGAAAACAAGGACTGCGTGGAGATCGTACACCAGTACGACCGCCCAGACGCATTTCTTTATTTCGATCCGCCCTACTACGATGCCGAGGACTGTTACGCGGCGGTGTTTCCAAAGGCAGATCATCAGCGTCTCCACGATGCCCTTCTGGAGTGCAAGGGATATGTCATGGTGTCCTACAATTACTGCCCCTTCATTGTGGAGCTGTATAAGGAATTCTACATCTTCTACACGACACGCCCCAACAGTATGTCCCAGACGGCCGGAAGCGAATATGAGGAGATCGTCATCACCAACTACGACCCCCGGCGCCACAATTCCGCAAGGCATTGGCAGCTCAATCTTTTCAACCTGTCTGCCGCGGATGAGGAGGAAGGAAACTACACCCTGATCCATGAACCAACAACAGAACTCAGACAGAAAATGGAGGAATGAACATGACTTTTATCAAGTACACCAATGACGGCAAGGCCGTCATCCAGCCCGCAGCCCTGATCTTAAGCGGCCTGGACAGAGAGGATGCGCTGGAGATGCATACCCTGGAAAACGCCATTGTTTTGTTCAAACAGGAGATGGAACCTTCAGAGAAAGTTGCCGCCGTGACAACCCTGCTGCGGCTGACCCACAGCCTGTCGGCGGATCTGCTGGCCGACTGGGAGGATCAGGAGGAGGACGAGGATATGTGCGACGGCTGTCATGGCTGTGATGAAGACACGCTCCCCATCCCCGCCGAGGCCTTTGCGGATGCCGGTATTCTGTACGACAACCTCCGTGTAGTCAGCGTGGACGGCGCTGTTCTGGTGGTATCCGATGACCGCAAGACCGCATGGAGCGATGCGCTGACCAAGGCGATCCTTGAAAGCGAGAAAGCCGATGACTAAGGATCACGCCTATCTCTACCTTGGTTCCATCTCCGAGGCCAAGCGGCAAAACGAGGTGGCCCTCTGGCGGGCAAGCCACCTGGAGAACATTGCCTGCAAGCAGGCCATCGAGGAGGCCATTCGCAGGGATTTTGATGGTATGCACCTGGACCGTGACTGCGCCAGAAGTGTCATCGACAAGTTCGGATTCAAGCGTGTAGGGTGGGTACTGTCCGCCACACTTCAGCAGAAGCACTATGATGGGCGGTTCAGCCCGCAAAACAAAACATGGGCTGCATCCACCTTTATCCCTCCCAGCGACCGCAACTATGAATTTGCGGTAGAAAGCCACCCTGCCGTGTTGGACGGCTTCGTCAAAGCATTCCGTGAAGCGCAGGCGGAGCTGAAGCTGTTTGACCGATCCCAATGCGATGATATGACTACCCAAGACCTGGAAGGCAAGGTGCTGGTCATGAGTCCCTTCACGCTGAAGGAGTCCTACTGGGCGCCGGAAAATCAGCTCTGGCTGGCAACCGGCGGCTTTGGCTGTGTCCCCACCGCTGCAGGCAGAGCGGTATATGCCACCTGCCTTGGTGATGGAGAGCAAGTACGATGGAACCGCAGCGACTTCATTGGCATTCTCCGGGAGGAGCATCTGCCCGACTGGGCCAGGGAGCGTTTGGAACAGCTCCAGCAGGAGTCTCCCAGCACTCCTGAAATGAACCAACCATCTATGTAAAGAAAGGAGATCAGTTACCATGGCAACGACGAAGAAAAAGCAGCAGGAGACCTCTACGCCCCAAGTGGAAGCGCGGATCGACCGTCTGGTGGATGGAGACTTCAAAACCAAGGCTTTCGCCAGCGCCACGATCGGCGGCGCATTTGCCATCCACGGAATCCGGGTGATCGAATCCGACAAGGGGCGGTTCATCTCCATGCCCCAGGAGTCCTACAAAAAGAATGGGGAAACCAAGTACAGCGACACCTTCCATGCCATCACCGCCGACGCTCGCACCGCTTTGGTGGATGCGGTCAACAGCGCTTACGAGCAGAAGCTCCAGGAGCAACAGGAACAGCAGGAACAGCGGAGCGAGATGCCCGAACAGGCCATGAGCCAGCAGATGTAACGGATATGGCCGGAAGGAGGTGATGAATCCTGATTCGTTTCACAGTCGATAACCGAAACCGTCTGATCTTCTATGACAATATGGTGGGCTATGTAAAAGACAGCACCGCTGTTGTGGATGAGATGTTCCAGACCGATGAGCTGTCCCGTTATCTGGCCAGAATGAACCTGACTCCCCAATGGGAGGAGGGCGTGTTTGACCGCTTGACTGCCGGCGAGGTACCCGGTGAGGAACTGGGTCAGCCGCAGAAAGGCTGCCGTATCTGGCAGCTCCGAAAAGATGTAGATGTCACCATGCGTTTCATCGGATATGAGGATCTGGTCAAAAAGTTCGGAGAACCGGATGCCGGCAACTACACGCAGGTATTCGAGGGGGATCTGGGCACCAATGATCTGGAGCGGATCTATGCCATCTGCAGGGATAATCCCCCTCCTGAATATCAGGGGTACCGAATGGCGCTGTCCGATGTAGTGGAGCTGTATGACGCTTCCGGCAGCGAATTCTATTACTGCGACCGGATCGGGTTCCGCCCCATCCGGTTTGACCACAGCCAGGAGCAGACAGAATGTATCGAAATGACCATGTAGGCCGGACGATGGGTAATCGTCCGGCCTTTGCTTTGCCCCACCGAGGCCGAGGCCCTCCCGGGATAAGATATCTATGACCGAATCTGCGTCATCAAATCATCCACGAATATCCAAAATTCAATTACTTATAAGGAGGAATTTATTTTATGAAGAAGCTGTTCAAGAACATCGCCAACACTGCCAAGACTACCGCCGCCAACTGCAAGACTGCCATCGCCGCCTTCCACAGCCGGGCCACCAGCAACAACGCCGGTGAAGGCTATATCGATACCGCCGTCAAGGTGCTGATCGCCGTTGTCCTGGGCGCCCTGGTGCTGGCTGGCCTGTATGCTGTGCTCAACGACACCGTAATGCCCACCGTCACCCAGCGCATTCAGGAGATGTTCGACTACGCAGGCTGATGAACTGGGTGCAGGCACTGGTCTTTTGCGGCGGGCTTGTCTATGCCGCTGTGGATGACCTGAGATCCAGAACAGTCCATGATATCGTCTGCATCATAATCGCACTGGCGGGGCTGAACACCATCAGCCCCGCCTCCCTTTTGGGGGCGCTACTGGCGATGGCCCCGTTCTACCTCTGTGCAGGTCTCGGCCTGATGGGCGGAGGCGATTGGCGGCTGGCGGCCGCTGCAGGCTTTGTCCTGGGATTTGAGCGGGTAATGGCTGGCTTATGTTTGATGGCCGCTGCGCTTCTTTGCACTTCCTTTGCCATGCGGATAATCCCGGCACTGCGGAAGCGCACGGCAGCAAAACAGCCGCTGGTTCCGTATATTGCAGTGGCTTTTATCCCCGCATATTTTTTGTAAGGAGGCTTTTATGAAAATTTTTCGCAACCGCACCGTGGCCGGTGTGCTGTGTATCCTTCTGGCGCTTCTCATCTGCTTTGGAGTAACGCCCCTGTTCAGCCGCAGCGCCAGTGAGAAGGCTGAGATCGTCCGAGTTGCCGCCGACATCAAGGAGGGTGACGAGATCACCGCCGAGATGGTACAGACCGTGGAGGTTGGCGCCTATAACCTGCCGTCCGGCATCATGACAGAGAAAGACGAGGTCATTGGTAAATACGCTACCGCGGACCTGAAGGTGGGCGACTACATTTTGGACAGCAAGCTCTCCTATGAGCCCGCCGCTGAGAATTCCTATCTGTACAATCTGGATGGCAGCAAACAGGCCATCTCTGTCACCATCAAGAGTTTCGCCACAGGTCTGTCCGGCAAGCTGGAGAGCGGCGACATCGTCTCCGTCCTTGTGGCCGACTACAAGGGTATGGGCGAAACCGTGATCCCGCCCGAGCTGCAGTATTTTGAAGTCATCTCCGTTACCGCTTCCTCCGGTTACGATGCCAACACCGGCGAGGCGGTTGAGGATGAAAAGGAGCTTCCCTCTACCGTTACTCTCCTGGTGACTACTGAGCAGGCCAAGGTTCTGGCTGGACTGGAACAGGAAAGTGAACTGCACCTGGCTCTGGTCTACCGCGGCGCCCCTGAGAATGCCAATGAGTTTATCGCAGCGCAGGACGCTCTGATCGAGGAACTGTACACCGAACCGGAGGCTGAGACAGCGGAGGGCTCCGAGAATACGGAAAGCACTGAACCCGTGGGAAGTGAGGGCGCTGAGAATGCGGAGAGTGCTGAAACTGTAGAAAGTGAGGGTGCCGAGAATGCCGCAGAGAGCGAGGCGGCTGGAGAATGAATTTCATCAAAGGAAGCCTGTTTCATCGAAACACTGATCCAGAGGAAATGGAACCTGTTGTGGAGTCTGGCGGCGGCATTCTCGCCGTCTGGGGAAGCCCTGGATGCGGCAAAACCGTGACTGCAGTGAAGATCGCAAAGAATCTGGCCTCCCAGAAGAAAAATGTAGTGCTTCTGCTCTGCGACATGACTGCCCCTATGATGCCCTGCATCTGCCCGCCCTCAGAGCTGGAGTGCGACAAATCCCTGGGCAGTATCTTTGCGGCCCAGCGCATTTCCGTGAACCTTATCAAGCACCACCTGACCACCCACAAGAAAATCTCCTATCTGACCATGTTGGGTCTCCGTAAAGGCGAAAATGAGTACACCTATGCAGCCTGCACCAAACAACAGGCCGAGGAACTCATCCGCAGTCTGCGTGAAATCGCTCCCTATGTGGTCATTGATTGCTCCAGCTACATTGCAAACGATATTCTCTCTGCAGTGGCGCTTATGGAGGCCGACAGCGTCCTCCGGCTGGCCAACTGTGACCTGAAGTCCATCGGCTACCTGTCCAGCCAGCTCCCGCTCCTCCGGGAACTGCACTGGGATGAGGACAAGCAGTATAAGGCTGCATCCAATGTCAAACCCCTCCAGGCCGCTGACCGCATCGGTCAGGTTCTGGGCAGCGTCGCCTTCCAGCTTCCCTATTCTCAGGAATTGGAGGAGCAGTATCTGGAAGGTGTGCTTCTGAACGACCTCGCCATGAAGGACAGCAAGGCCTTTCGCCGAGAGATCGAGAAAATCTGCAAGGAGGTATTTTGATGCTTGGCGACAGAAGAAGCAACTCGCTATTCGCCCCCACTGCGGCCACCTCCATGCCGGAGCCAGGGTCGGAACAGGCCGAGGTGCATGATATCGCCTTTGAGGAAGATACCGGCCGGTCCATCTTTGCGGAAAACAATGTGGCGCCCAAGGCAAGCGATATCTTCTTTGCCCCCTTGGACAAGGGGATGCCCTTCGCAGAGGTGCTCAGCCAGGTGCAATCCTACCTCTCCGGTACCTATGCCACCCTGATTACTGACAGCGGCGACGAGGCAAAGGAACAGATGAAGCGCCGCATTGCCCGGTACCTGCAGGACAACCGAATGGCTGTGGACGGCATGACTCAGGGTGAGCTGGTGGACGCTCTGTACACGGAAATGGCCGAGTATGGTTTCCTCACCAAGTACATCTTTGCAGACGGCATCGAGGAGATCGACATCAATTCCTGGCGCGACATTGAAATCCAGTATTCCGATGGCCGCACCGTCAAGTTGGAGGAACACTTTGACTCCCCGGACCATGCAGCCAATGTCATCCGCCGTATGCTGCAGAACTCCGGCAAGGTGCTGGACAACGCCAGTCCCATCATCACCTCCCGTCTGGCCAAAAACATCCGTGTTTCGGTCATCAAGACCCCGGTGCTGGACGAGGACGCAGGTGTTGCGGCCTCCATCCGAATCGTCAATCCCAAGAATCTGACCAAGGAGGACTTTGTTGGCAGCGGAACCGCAACGGAGGAAATGCTGGACTTTCTGTCCGCCTGTCTGCGCTACGGCGTCTCCATCTGTGTGGCTGGCGCCACCAGCTCCGGCAAAACCACCGTGGCGGGCTGGCTTCTGTCCACCATCCCTGACCGCAAGCGGATCTTCACCATCGAGGACGGTTCCCGTGAGCTTCAGCTTATCCGGGAACAGAACGGCAGGGTGGTCAACTCCGTCGTCCACACCCAGACCCGTGACAGCGAGAACGAGCGTCAGCGCATCGACCAGATCGCACTGCTGGACATCGCCCTTCGTTTCAATCCCGACATCATCGCTGTGGGTGAGATGCGCGGCCCGGAGGCCAATGCGGCCCAGGAAGCCGCCCGTGTCGGTGTGGCTGTAAACAGGCCGAACTGAACCGGCTCTATGACAGCTTCTCTGCAAAATATGGCCTTATCAATGACCGGGCGAACCGGCTGGCCTTTGCTGATGATTCCAGCTACTATCTGCTCTGCGCGCTGGAAGTCATTGACGAGGACGGCAAGCTGGAGCGCAAGGCGGATATGTTCACTAAGCGCACCATCAAGCCCCACAAGGCGGTGGACACTGTGGATACCGCAAGTGAAGCTCTGGCCGTATCAATTTCCGAAAAAGCCTGTGTCGATATGGCGTATATGTCGGAGCTGACCGGCAAGACTGGCGATGAGCTGGCCGCCGAGCTGCAAGGCGTGATCTTCCGTGTACCTGGGCAGTTGGAGAAAGACGGCACTCCCCATTATGTGACCGCCGACGAGTATCTGTCCGGCAATGTGCGGCGCAAGCTGCGTCAGGCACAGCGGGCCGCACAGCAGGACCCTTCCTTTGCAGTCAATGTGGAGGCCCTTACCGCTGCCCAGCCCAAAGACCTGGATGCGTCGGAGATTGAGGTGCGCCTGGGCGCTACCTGGATCGACAAAGAGTACATCCAGCAGTTTATGTATGAGACCTTCGACACGCCGTTTTATCTTCAGCGCAATATCGAGGTCAACTATTCTTCTTTCACCGCTGAGTGGCAGATCACCGGTAAAAGCTCTGTAAGCCAGAACAATGTGGCAGCCTATACCACCTACGGAACCAGCCGTGCCAACGCCTACAAGATTCTGGAGGATTCTTTGAACCTGCGGGATGTCCGTATCTACGACACCGTGGAGGATGCGGACGGCAAGGAACGGCGTGTCCTGAACGCCAAAGAAACCACGCTGGCAGCACAAAAGCAGCAAGCCATCCGGGACGCTTTCAAAGACTGGATTTGGAAAGACCCGGACCGCCGCCAAGCTCTGGTCCGCCAGTACAATGAGGAAATGAACTCCACCCGTCCCCGTGAATACGACGGCGGACACATTACTTTCGGCGGCATGAACCCGGCCATCACCTTGCGGGAACACCAGAAAAACGCTATCGCTCATGTGCTGTACGGCGGCAATACGCTGCTGGCGCACGAGGTAGGCGCTGGTAAAACCTTTGAAATGGTGGCTGCCGCCATGGAGAGTAAGCGCCTGGGCTTGTGTCAGAAATCCCTCTTTGTTGTGCCGAACCATCTGACCGAACAATGGGCGTCGGAGTTTCTGCGGCTCTATCCCTCCGCCAACATTCTTGTCACCACCAAAAAGGACTTTGAGACCCACAACCGCAAGAAGTTCTGCGCCCGCATTGCCACCGGCGACTATGATGCCATCATCATGGGTCACAGCCAGTTCGAGAAAATCCCCATCAGCCGGGAGCGCCAGGAGAGGCTCCTTCAGGAGCAGATCGACGAGATCACCGAGGGCATTGCCGAGGTGAAGTACAGCGGCGGTGAAAGGTTTACCGTCAAGCAGCTGGAACGCACCAAGAAATCTCTGGAGGCCAGACTGGAAAAGCTTCAAGCCGAAGGCCGCAAGGACGATGTGGTGACTTTTGAGCAGCTGGGCGTGGATCGGCTGTTTGTGGACGAGGCGCACAACTACAAGAACCTGTTTCTTTACACCAAGATGCGGAATGTGGCCGGTCTCTCCACCAGCGATGCCCAAAAGTCCAGCGATATGTTTGCGAAGTGTCGCTATATGGATGAACTGACCGGAAACCGTGGTGTGATTTTCGCCACCGGCACCCCCGTATCGAACAGCATGACCGAACTTTACACCATGCAGCGGTATCTCCAGTATGACCGCTTGCAAGAGCTGAACATGACCCACTTCGACTGCTGGGCCAGCCGCTTCGGAGAAACCGTCACGGCGCTGGAGCTGGCACCGGAAGGCACCGGCTACCGGGCAAGAACGAGATTCAGCAAGTTTTTCAACCTCCCGGAGCTGATGAACCTGTTCAAAGAGGTGGCGGACATCAAGACCGCCGATCAGCTGAACTTGCCCACCCCGGAGGTGGAATACCACAACATCGTGGCCCAGCCTACTGAACACCAAAAAGAGATGGTGCAGGTTCTCTCCGAGCGTGCCTCCAGAGTACACAGCGGCAGCGTTGACCCCTCAGAGGACAATATGCTCAAGATTACCGGCGATGGCCGCAAGCTGGGTCTGGACCAGCGTATCATCAATCAGCTGCTGCCGGATGAACCCGGAACCAAGGTCAATCAGTGTGTGGGTAATATCATGCAGATCTGGCGGGACGGCGAGGCTGACAAGCTGACCCAGCTGGTATTCTGCGACATTTCCACACCCCAGGCAGCTCCCTCCAAAAAGGCAGCCAAACAGCTGGACAATCCCACACTTCATGCGCTGGAACAGGCTGTGCCGTTGGATGAGCCGGAGCCTGCCTTTACCATCTATGAGGACATCCGGCAAAAGCTCATCGCCCAGGGAATGCCTGCCGAGCAGATTGCTTTTATCCACGAAGCCAAGACCGAGGTGCAGAAGAAAGAACTGTTTTCCAAGGTACGCACCGGGCAGGTGCGTGTTCTGCTGGGCAGCACCTCCAAAATGGGCGCTGGCACCAATGTGCAGGACCGCCTTGTGGCCCTCCATGACCTGGATTGTCCGTGGCGTCCGGGAGACCTTGCCCAGCGCAAGGGCCGTATTGAGCGCCAGGGCAACCAGAACCCTCTTGTCCATGTGTACCGTTATGTCACCGAGGGAACTTTTGACGCTTATCTCTGGCAGACGGTTGAAAACAAGCAAAAATTCATCAGCCAGATTATGACCTCTAAATCGCCGGTCCGCTCCTGCGATGATGTGGACGAAACGGCGCTGTCCTTTGCCGAGATCAAGGCCCTGTGCGCCGGAGACCCCCGTATCAAGGAGCGCATGGATTTGGATGTGGAGGTTGCGCGTCTGAAGCTGATGAAAGCCGACCACCAGAGCAAGCAGTACCGCCTGGAGGATCAGTTGCTCAAATACTTCCCCCAGGAAATCGAAACCAACAAGGGCTTTATCAAAGGCTTTGAAGCGGACCTGGAGACCTTGGCCGCCCATCCTCACCCGGATGATGGCTTTGCGGGGATGGAGATCCGGGGCGATGTGCTGACTGACAAAGAAAACGCCGGTGCAGCCCTGCTGGACGCCTGTAAGGAGGTCAAAGGCTCCGAACCGGTGCAGATCGGCAGTTACCGGGGCTTTACTATGTCAGTGGAGTTTTCCGCTTGGAAACAGGAATATACGCTCCTGTTGAAAGGCCAGATGACCCACCGGGCAAGCCTCGGCACAGACCCGCGCGGAAACCTCACCCGTATCGACAATGCACTGGCTCAGATGCCTCAGCGTTTGGAAGCCGTAAAAAACCAGCTGGACAACCTTTACCAACAGCAGGCCGCAGCCAAAGAGGAAATCGGAAAGCCGTTTCCCTTTGAGGATGATCTGCGAGTCAAGTCCGCCCGTCTGGTGGAACTGGACACGCTGCTGAACATTGACGGCAAGGGCCACGCCCAGCCGGAAACTGTGGTTGCCAAGAGCGCACGGCCTTCGGTGCTGGACAGCTTGAAGCGCCCGGTGCCACCCCGTAGTTCTGAAAAGAAACCGAAACAACATGAGGAGGTGCGATAAACAAAAAGGACGAGCAAGCCGTTTGACTTGCCCGTCCTTTGTACTTTCCAATCTGAGGGTAGGTAATAGGTTTAATTATTCTTATCAAATACTCCCCATACTGCAATCGCCAATCCGATAATCGCAACAATGATAGAAACGGTAAATGGCATAACCAAATCCATTCCTAAAAGGCAACCGTACCATCCGTCAACACCATTGTAAGAGTACGGATTTAACGGAGATAATACTGTCGCAACAATAATAGAAATTGTGCTAATAGCACCGATTGCCATAACTGCTATACCTAAAATAAGTTTTTTCACTTTTCTTCCCCTCTCCAATACTGGTTTTGTCAATTTCATTATACTCAAGAATTATGAATAATTCAACCACAGAAAGCGAGGTATCAACCATGTACCACCCCCAAGAACAGATAGACCGGGCGAACCAAACCGTCCCTGCTTCTCTCTCATATAACGAAAAGGAGGTGTGATAATATGAATACCAACGATCTGAATACGGCCCTCTATGAGAAGATGGCCGCTGAGCAGGACAAATACCGGGACTGGCTGAAAAGCCAGCCCCCGGCAGAAGTCCTGAACCACGCCTGCGAGTACACCATCCGGGAGGATATTTTGATGTGCATGGAGGAATTGGAACTGACAGACGCGCAGGCTCAGGCACTTTTAGATTCCCCCTCACCCCTGGCAGATATATTCCATTACTTTGGAAAGTCGGAAACCGGATACATGGATGTGATCCGGGACAGCATCGAGAACCGAGCGGATGATGTGTGCAAGGTTTTGGTAGAACAGCGGTCCATCCCTCTCTATCTCCATTCTGCCACCTATGCGTCCCAGCATGGGGAGATGGCACAATATAACTGCTCTTATCAGGCAAACCTCGACTGTAAAGAGGTCATTGAACACGCCATCAGCACCCACTATGCGGATAACAGGCTGGATGCGGAGGCTGCGGTCAAAGATGTGCTGGAAAAGTTCGGGGCGGAACGAGTACAGTTCATCCTTGCCAACACCATCCAGCATAAGGACAGCGATGGCCGTGTTTCCCGTGACAACAAAGCCTGGGCAAAGACCATTCCTATGCCGGAGGACAGCGGCACTTCGCGCCACTGTGCTTATCTGGTTGTGGATGGAGTCAATCCTGGACTGACCGATCTGTTTACACGGCAGGCGCGTAAAATGTTCCAGGAGCCGGAGAAAGGCTCCGTCTTGCAAAAGCTCAAACAGGAGCCGCCCGCCCACAAGCCTGCTTTGCCGAAGAAACAGGAGGTGGAACGGTGAGTGCCCCCAACCGTAAGCGGGATGTCCAGGTGAATTTCCGGGTCTCCCCGGAGGAGCTGGCGCTGATCGAGCAGAAGATGTCCCAAGTTGGGACGAAGAACCGGGAAGCCTATCTACGAAAGATGGCGCTGGACGGTTATGTGGTGCAGCTGGATTTGCCGGAGCTGAAGGAGTTGGTGTCCCTGCTGCGCCGGAGCAGCAACAATCTGAACCAGCTTACCCGCCGAGTACATGAGACCGGGCGTGTCTACGACGCTGACCTGGAGGATATAGCCCAGCGGCAGGAGCAGCTATGGGAGGGCGTGAAGGAAATCCTGACCCAGCTCTCCAATCTATCGTGAGGGGTATATATCCCATCTGCGGAGGAAGGAACGGCGTTCTTTTCGCCGCGCCTTCCTCCGCTTTTTCTTTTTGTCCGCATCCTTGCCTTTTTCTGGTGCTTGCCGGATAATAAAGGCAGATAGCAAAGTGTTCTCACATCTCACAAAGGAGTTGAGATACCGATGTTGACCTTTGAAAAGGTTTTAGAGATTTTCGAGGACTATCTGGCACAGGATATGGAGCTGGAAGTCTACAAGAGCCGATATGGATATGTCTGCGTGTCCTTCAACGGTTCACCCCCGGACCCGCCCTATTGCGAGGGTGATGTGTGTCGGACCCCGGAGGAACTGTTTGACCATCTGCTGGTCGAGTATGAATCTTTTGCCTCCATTCAGCTGACAAAGGGACGCCGGGAAGAAAACGAGGCCGACGAGGAACAGGTCCGCCGTCTGTGCCAGAAGTATTTGGATCGTCGAGAGGAGGCCATGAAATGACCGCATTGAAACTGATTTTGAAGATTGTGATTGCGCCGGTGATCCTGCTGCTCACCCTGGCCATCTGGATTTGTGTGGGGATGGTCTATGTATCCGGCTTGGTGCTGGGGCTGCTCAGTACGGTAATCGCCCTGCTGGGCGTGGCCGTCCTGGTGACATACTCCCCGCAGAACGGCCTTATCCTGTTGGTGATCGCGTTTCTCATAAGCCCCTTTGGGCTGCCGAAGCTGGCCTTTTGGCTGCTGGGCAAGGTGCAGGATTTGAAGTTTGCAATACAGGATTTGGTTTATGGATAAAAGTTGCCCTCTCCCATTAACGGAGAGGGCAACTTTTAGTGTAACGCAATTTTAGCTTTCCCTGTTGGGATAGTGAAAGTGGTTGCTGGAATCATAGCTGTTATCGTTGTACTCTATATTTTGTTGGTCGCTATTGGATCTTGGACAATATCCAATGTTACGGCTTCTCCCAAGGTGAACGATAGCGAAGGAAGCGTCATTGTCAATGAACCCTATAATGGGCTTGCAGATTGACCAGTGAATTTACAATTCATTCCCTCCATGTAGGCGGCGGCTGGCAACAGCCGCCGTTTATCGGACAGAAAGGAGCGACCAGCCATGACGAAACCAAGAGAGAAAACCTGCGAGGAGTGACCGACGCAGATCCGGAAACGGGCTGCATGGAGTTTGATATTGAGAAAGGCCGCTTCTCTTTCCGTCTGACCGCCCCATAAAGCGAGGAAGACCAGAAAGCTGCATAACGGAGCAAAACGCTGCCGACAGGCTGAAACAATGTAGATTTGTTCATAGTCTTGTGATAAAATTAAATATAATCAAGCAGATAAAACCGGTAATTGATGGGAGTGGCACATATGAAAAACAAATTAAGAGATGTTGCTATTGCTATCGCTATATTGGCTTTTTTATGTATCGTATTTTGGAAAATAGGCTGGATTTCCTCTTGGAAAGGAGTTCTGTTTTTATATTCTTTATTGGCAATTAGGATTATAATAAGCATAATTGCGGATGTAGTAAAAACGAAATTCGGCAAATGAATTTTCTGCTGGAGGATATAACAGGACGGACAACCAGACGGTAGAAAGGAGATTGATAAAATGAAAAAAATTGCAGCAATGTTGTGCTTGCTTATTTGTTTAGCCACAATGGTATCATGTGGTTCTTCAAAAGATGATGTTTTGCATTTAGGAATAGATGCGGTAATCACTGAAATTGATGACACAACCAAAACCATAACTGTGAAAGGCAGTGATAAGAAAGGATTTTTGCAGCAAGAGTGTCTTATTGACTGTTCGGAAACTCCAATGATTTTCTGCAATTATGAAACACATGAATTAAAAGACATATCCTTTGATGATTTGCAGGTTGGTGATGAAATCATTTTATCTATTCAGAGTTCAGAAATAGAGAATTTTCAAAAGGATAGTGATACGGCAAAACTAAAGGTTGAACAGTTACAATTAGGTACACAAAGAATGGAATAAACTACAATAAACTGGAAAGGAAAATAGGTTATACTTAAAGACAAGTTTGCAGTTTTGTCTGTTATTTCACTTTTGCTTTATGCAATTATGCGTTTTTGTGAAGAAACTATCGAAACATATTGCCATGTGCGTTTGATTGCAGCACAGGTCAATTATACAAGTACGGATTGGCAAATTAACGGAGAACCTATACAACAACTATTGTTGATTTTAGCCGCTGTATGTCTGATTATCGCTATAATCAATACCATTCAAAATCGTAGAAAGCAGAAGTAAATATTAGCAAAGAGCAGCTATTTTCAATCATGGAAATGGCTGCTCTTTGCTTTTGCCTATGGGCAGAAAGGAGCGACCACCCATGACGAAACCGAGGGAGAAAACCCGTGAGGAAGTGACCGCCGAGATCAGATAATAAGACCTCCGGCGAAGCTCGTCGGAGGTCTTATGGTTCCAGATTATCTTCTTTGAAAAGTGGCGATGCAAAAAAGGTATCTATCCCAATTTCCAACCCCTGGCACATCTCGTGAATGATCCGCAACTTTACGGAATCGTAAGAACAGTTGATGATATTACCTATGGTGGACTTGGGAACGCCGCTTTTCATATACAGCTGATACTGCGTCATATTTCTTTCATCCAGTAATTCAGAAAGGCGTTTGCTCACCGCCTCATTTAGTTTCATTCAATACACCGCCCCTGTAACTGTACTATATTTAGTATATGGGCAGTTCTGCTAAAATTAGTCCCTGTACCTGTACTAATGAGGATATTTGCGGTATGATGGTAATAGGGGTGCCATCGTATGAATGTAACATTTTGTGGTCATTCGCAAATCACAAAAGAAGATAAGATTGCGAGTTGGCTTCGTACAGTAACACAAAATCTAATTGAGCAAGGAGCAACAACTTTATTTCTCGGAGGATATGGAGAGTTTGATAGTTTAGCGGCATCCATTTTGCGAGAACAAAAGAAAAAGTATCCACAGATTGAGTTGGTTCTTGTCTTAGCTTATCTCAACACCGGGAGGAACACTTCTGGCTATGACAGCACTGTGTATCCGCCGCTGGAAACCGTGCCACGCCGTTTTGCGATTTCTCATAGAAACCGCTGGATGGTAGAAGTCAGCGATGTGGTAGTAGCGTATGTTCTCCATGATTGGGGCGGAGCTGCCACGACGCTGCGGTGCGCTAAGCAGAAAAAGAAGCAGATTATTTCATATCGTGACGAGATGGGCAGCTGAGGCTGCCCATTTTTTGAAAGGAGGGAAACTTCATGGCAACCACACGCATTATGCCGCTACACATCGGCAAGGGCCGAACCGAGAGCCGTGCTATCAGCGAGATCATCGACTATGTGGCCAACCCGCAAAAGACCGACCACGGTAGGCTCATCACCGGCTATGAGTGTGATAGCCGTGTGGCCGACGCCGAGTTTATGCTGGCCAAGCGCCAGTATATCGCTGTCACCGGACGGGTCCGGGGCGCAGATGATGTAATCGCCTACCATGTACGCCAGTCCTTCTGTCCTGGGGAGATCACCCCGGAGGAAGCGAACCGGCTAGGCGTAGAGTTTGCCAAGCGGTTCACCAAGGGCAAACACGCCTTTATCGTCTGTACCCACATTGACAAGGCCCATGTCCATAATCATATCATTTGGAGTTCGGTCAACCTGGACTGTGACCGGAAGTTCCGTAATTTTTGGGGCAGCACAAAAGCTGTCCGGCATCTGAGCGACACCATCTGCATTGAGAACGGACTGTCCATTGTCGAAAACCCAAGACCCCACGGCAAAAGTTACGACCAATGGCTGGGCGATCAGGCGAAGCCCTCCCATCGGGAGTTGCTCCGTGCTGCTATTGATAACGCCCTGGCACAAAAGCCTGCTGACCTGGACGAGCTGTTGAAGCTGCTCCGGGAATCCGGCTGCGAAGTATCCAAGCGCGGCAAATCCTACCGTTTGAAGCTCCCCGGCTGGGGCAAAGTGTCCCGCCTGGACAGTTTGGGCGACGGCTACACCCTGGAGGACCTGCTGGCTGTCCTCGCCGGACAAAAGGAGCATACGCCCCGTCGGAAGCCGGTCAAGCAAGCAGATCCGCCGAAGGTCAATCTGCTGGTTGACATCCAGGCAAAGCTCCAGGCCGGAAAAGGTGCCGGATATGCGAGATGGGCCAAGGTCTTTAATCTGAAACAGATGGCACAGACCGTAAACTATCTCACGGAGCATAACCTGTTGGAGTATGCGGTTCTGGAGGAAAAGGCTGCGGCAGCTACGGCCCACCATAATGAGCTATCTGCCAAAATTAAAGTAGCGGAAAAGCGTATGGCAGAGATCGCCGTGCTGCGAACACATATCATCAACTATGCCAAAACTCGTGACACCTATGTGGCCTACCGGAAGGCCGGTTACTCCAAGAAATTCCGAGAGGAACATGAGGAGGAAATCCTGCTCCATCAGGCTGCTAAAAATGCCTTTGATGATATGGGGGTCAAGAAGCTCCCCAAAGTTAAGGAGCTGCAAGCTGAGTACGCCCGGCTCCTGGAGGAAAAGAAAAAGACCTATGCCGAGTACAGGCACTCCCGTGAGGAAATGCGGGAGCTACTGGCGGCGAAGGCTAATGTGGATCGACTTTTGGAGATGGATAAAGAAAGACAGAAAGAGAAAAACAAGGAGCGTGACCGATAAAAGTGTTTTTGTTTGAAGCAATACATCTGCGAAAGCTGATTAACATAGAATTGTTCATATGTATGTGGTACAATATATGTGAATTTTATGTTCTGTAAGCTGACAAACTAAGAAGTATGCCTATGGTATCAACTCCGAATTTGAGAGGTGAAAAAAATGAAACACGGCGAATACAATATTGTATGTGATGACTATAATAAATGGCGAAAAATTATGAATGAGGAATTGTCCTCTGCAACTATTTTTGAAATCCATTGTTGGAACGAGGAACAAGAATGCATCAACCTTGCATTACAGTTCGGTATCCAAAAAGATTTTAAGTGGAATGGTGGAACGATCATTGAAGGAAAAGTTAATCAGCCTTTTAAGGATTGGCTTATGAGTTTACCTAAACCATCTGATACAGAAATCTATAACAAGATGACCCCATTTTTTTCCATATTCTTAAACAACGGCTTTAGTTCAGAACATTATGGGACGGAACTAACAAAACATAATTAGCGGGATATGTTACTTTTTTACTTATAAACAGAAAAGGGGATGTTTGTAATGAGTGTTTGTGTTTTTATTGCAGCAAATTGCCCTTTACCGGAAGTTAAACCTACGGAGGATTATCCACTGCACATCAATATAGATACTAATGTAGTCTATGATGGTGGCGAAGATGATAATTTCTTTCTGCTTCCGTTTGATGATGTGAACATATACAGTGAAAAGAAATTTGGGGTATATCTTGAACTCCCTCTATACACCGATGGACGAGCAAGGCAAATAATCGACTATATAAAGTCCGCTCTCCGTCAAACGGAAAGTGTAGAACTTTGGAAAGTTTGGCTGTTGGGATATTGGGAATACGACGATAGGCCGTACATTCGCAAAAAAATCGTTAGTATTAAAGATTTAACTGTTGCCGACATCAAGGAAATAAACGATGCAGAAAATTGGAACAATAAAGACCCCAATCACCCATCATTCTACTGTTTAGAGATTGTTCAGTGAAACTTGCTGCTATTTTGGCATAAAAGAAAATAGTGGATGACGAATGTTTTCTTTGATTTTAGGGGTATGGTATGACCGTAATAGAAAATATATCCGAGAAAGTAAAAACATTACTCGAAAAGTATGAGTTTAATGTAAACACCCTTGCAAAATATTTGGGGTTATCTGTGGCACAGATCAATGATATTGCCAACGGAAATTTGCAATGTGTTGTAGGGAAACACACGATAATAGATAAGATCATGTTTCTCTATGTTATTACTTGTGAAGAATCCGATTTGAAAGCAAGTGCCTTTTTGGAAGTGCTTATGTCCTACCATCACCTATCTAAAGCTACGATTGCAAAAATGGCAAAAGTTAAAGTTGGCGATATTGAAAAAATGATGGAAGGCTTGGCCGATGAAGTCGATACAGAAACAAAATATAAAATTACAACTACTGTTATGTCATTGAGGTTTTTCCTAAAGGATTGTGAACCACCTATTGAAGAATAAATAGTTTCGTCAAGCAAAGCGCCGGGCGCGGGGGCAGCGTGCCTCTGCGTCCGGCGTTGTTTATGTTTATGATTGAAATTATGTCTATACAAATTACAACATGGAAAAGAGAAAAATAGCGTACTTATGGCTCAATATGTGCTTACACAACAAGATTTAGGGATTGATACTGCTTAGAATAAAAGCCCTGCCCTGAACTGTCCTGGGTAGGGCTAATAGCGTCCATCGGACGCGCAGCCGCAGAATGAAATTCTGCGTTCATGGGGGCTTGGGGGAATACCCTCAACAAGCAGCGCCGGAAGCCGAATGGCTATCCAGGGGCATTGCTTGCCTCTTTCCCGCAGGAATAAAATAAGCCAGTGACGAAACCTTCAGATTTCGCTCACTGGCCTACTTTGTTTCAAGTTTCTTGGAAAGTTCCTTTAGTTCCTCGGTAAATCCCCGCGTATGTTGTAACAAGGTTTCTCGCATCTCCGGCGGACACTTCATATACAGCAGCTTCATCTCATTCTGTCCTGCTTCGTCCGGCGAGAGGTCTGAGAAAATAAGTGAGTCCAGTGAAAGATGGACCACCTTTGCCAATGCTTTCAAAATCACATAGGAAGGATTTCTCTTGGCCTTCTCAATATCGGCAATCTGTTTGGTAGAAACATGGGCTTCATCAGCCAGCTGTTCCTGCGTCAGATTTTTTTCTTTTCTTGCTGCGCGGAGTGCCTCCCCCAAAGCAGTCAAATCATCAATCGGCATTATCGTTCACCCCAATAATATTGTATCGTTCCGGTTTGATTTGAGGAATAACCTTATCGTTCCGGTTTACAGGTAGGATTATACCGATTTTCTCCCTTGAGGCATGGTCGCAGACTTGTATTCTTCGAGCACTAGAAATATAATAGAATAGATTGCTGGAGGTGTGAAGATGGATTACATGATGCTCAAAGAGGCGAGTGAAAAATGGAAAATTTCAGTTCGACAGGTAAATTACTATTGTACCGATGGCCGCATTCCCGGTGCTGTAAAAATGGGAACTGTCTGGCTGATACCCAAAGATTCTCAAAAACCAGCTGACAAAAGATATAAAAGCACTCGCAGTAAGGAGGGTGAAGGCAAATGAAGCACATTTTCTTTGTAGAAGACGATCTAAGTTTAATCAACGGATTGTCATTCGCAATCCAAAAACAGGGATATGCGTTGACGATTGCTCGTACAATCGCAGAGGCGGAACAGCTATGGGCAAACGGTAATTATGACTTGGCGGTTTTGGATGTAACTTTGCCGGATGGTTCCGGCTTCGATCTTTGCCAAAAAATCCGGGCATCTTCTAAAGTCCCGATTATGTTTTTGACTGCTGCCGACGAGGAAACAAATATTATTATGGGCCTTGATATTGGCGGTGATGACTATATTACTAAACCGTTCAAGCTGGCCGTTTTTCTTTCGAGGGTCAATGCCCTTCTCCGTCGCAGCGAAAACTATAATCAGGCACAAGATAACAACACTGCCTTGAAATCGAATGGTATAGAGGTTCAGCTTCTCAAACAGGAAGTAACTAAAGACGGTGTCACAATTAGCTTGACTGCCAGCGAATATAAGCTGCTGTGTCTGTTCATGGAAAATCCTAATATCGTCCTTTCACCTGAACAGATTTTGAGCAAGCTGTGGGATTGCGATGAAAAATACATTGATAACAACACCCTGACTGTATATATCCGGCGGCTTCGCACGAAAATCGAAGATAATCCTGCCGATCCTCAAAAAATAGTGACGGTTCGCCGCATGGGATACAAGTGGAACGAAACAGATAGGGGCGTGTTATGAAAATACTGGTCAATCGAAAAATCAACCGCCTTTTTCTGTGTCTATTACTGATAATGGCAGTTTTCACCGCAACTGCAATCATCTTTATTGCTCTGAAATTGGAGAATACAGTCTTTTATGTGTCAGTAGCCGCCGTGTTGATGATACTGCTTGTTCTTATCGCCCTGTACTTGTATTTTCGAGAACAGAGCAAAATTATGAATGGAGCCATAGAGCAAATTCGGGAATACATTGCAGGAAACCGAAATGCGCGTATCGAGTGTGATGATGAAGGCGACTTATACCGGCTGTTCCATGAGGTCAATTCCCTGGTTGCGATTTTGAACGCCCATGCCGAGAACGAAGGCCGCGACAAAACCTTTATGAAGAATACCATCTCCGATATTTCCCATCAGTTAAAGACGCCTCTTGCTGCACTTAATATTTACAATGGTTTGATTCAACAGGAAGTGAGCGATAACCCGGAGCTGAGGAAATTTGCCTCACTCTCTGAGCAGGAATTGGATCGGATTGAAAATCTTGTGCAAAATCTTTTGAAAATCACCAAGCTGGATGCAGGGACGATCACTTTGGAAAAATCCATCCAATATGTTGCAGATATGATGGAATATGTTAAAAAGCATTTTTCCTATCAAGCACAGCAACAGGAAAAAGCTCTCATACTCTCTGGCGATGACGAAATCACCCTTTTCTGTGACCAAACCTGGTTAATAGAGGCAGTCAGCAATTTGGTGAAGAATGCCATCGACCATACAAAGGCAGGCGCAACAATCTCCATTTCATGGAGAGCTTTTGCGTCTGTCATTCAAATCATTGTAAGCGATAACGGCAGCGGCATTCACCCGGAAGATCTGCCCCACATTTTCAAACGGTTTTACCGCAGCCGATTTTCAAAGGATACGCAAGGGATCGGGTTGGGCCTGCCACTGGCAAAGGCGATTATAGAAGCACACAATGGAACGATTGAGGTGGATAGCACACTTGGGGTTGGAACAACCTTTACGATCAACTTTTTGATTCCTACAAAATTGTAGGGTTCCTGTCATAATGCTCATGTACGGTAAAGTATCACAAGAAAATTATGTCGAATTGACAGCCGCCTCCGCTATACCGAATAAGGAAATAAAGAGTCCTCAAATTTTGCGCTACTAAATGAAGACGAGCG
>NZ_JBHEVB010000009.1:0-115185 GCF_041925195.1 Flintibacter porci | reverse complement strand
TTGATTAAATGCCTGATAACACAATCGATGGAACGCCGGATGCGGTGAAAGTCGCATGTCCGGTGTGGAGTGGGGGAAAATCCGGCGATTACTTCAAAGGATTACCTATCACTATAGGCGGAAACGCTTTTGTACTGTGCCTTGATTGCCTATATCATTTTTGAGGCCCCCGCTGAGGATCGGAACATCAATACCCTGGTGGATATGATTTCCGGCATGGACGTGAAAGAGGATGACGAGTCCTATATGAACGCAGTGGACTATATGTTCAAGGGACTGGAAAAGCGCAAGCCGGATTGCTTTGCGGTCAAGCAGTACAAGAAGTACAAACTTGCCAGCGGCAAGACCGCGAAAAGCATTTTGATTTCCTGCGGCTCCCGGCTGGCCCCCTTTGACATCCCCCAGCTCCGGGAGATTATGAGCTATGACGAGCTGGAACTTGACCGCATCGGGGATCGGAAAACGGCGGTTTTCTTCACGATTTCCGACACAACCCCCACTTATAACTTCATTGTTGCCCTGGCCTTTTCGCAGATGTTCAATCTCCTGTGTGAACGGGCCGACAATGTTCACGGGGGCCGCCTGCCCCATCATGTGCGGGTGCTGTGGGACGAGGCGGCCAACACGGGCCAGGTGCCCTCACTGGAGAAGCTGGTGGCCGTCATCCGTTCCCGTGAGGTAAGCCTGTGCCTGTTCTACCAGCAGTACGCCCAATGCAAGGCCATATACAAGGACAACGCCGAAACGATCCTGGGAAACATGGACAGCGTGATTTTCCTGGGTGGGCGGGAAAGCTCCACCATCAAGGAAATTTCCGAGAACTGGCTGGGAAAGGCCACGATCTCCATGCAGACCGAGGGCCGCTCCCGTGGGCAGTCGGAAAGCTACAACCAGAACACCCAGCGGCTGGGCCGGGAGCTGATGACCCCCAGCGAGCTGGCTACCATGCCGGGCGATAAGTGCATTTTGCAGCTGCGGGGCCTGCCCCCGTTCTTCTCGTCCAAATACGATTTGAAGCAGCACCCGAACTACAAGTACACGGCTGAGGCCGATAAAAAGAAAAACGCCTTTTACCTTGATAAGCTCATTAACCGCCGCAGGCGGCCTGGGCTGAACGAGGCTTGTGAGGTGTACGAGGTAGACGTATCGGACACAGGGCCCGTAAGCAAGGACGAGGACATCCTCAACTACGATGATGTGGACGATCCGGATGCCTATGTATAAAGCACTTCTGGACAAAGTGTCCAGAGGCCGTAACCTGCCGCCTGTATGGGCGGCTTTTTTCATGGCCGGGGAAACCCCCGGAGAAATGGAGGCTATATGCAGTTCTTTTCTTCCGCTATTGATACTTTGCAGACCCTTGTTGTGGCTCTCGGCGCTGGCCTTGGCGTGTGGGGCGTTGTCAATCTCCTGGAGGGGTACGGCAGTGATAATCCCGGCTCCAAAAGCCAGGGCATGAAGCAGCTCATGGCGGGCGGCGGCATCATCCTGCTGGGCACCACCCTGATCCCTCTGCTGTCCGGCCTGTTTTAAGGTAGCGGCTTATGGATTTTCTCACCGACTGGCTCACGGACTGGCTCAAAGAGCTGCTGATTGGCGGGATCATGGGGAACCTGGAGGGGCTCTTTGATTACGTCAATACCCAAGTCGGAGAGATTGCGGTACAGGTGGGGACTACCCCGGCGGCGTGGAACGCCGGGGTATTTTCCCTCATCCGCCAGCTTTCCGAAACGGTGATCCTGCCGATTGCCGGGCTGGTGCTGACCTTTGTTGCCACCTATGAGCTCATTCAGATGCTTTTGGAAAAAAACAATATGCACGAGTTTGATGTGGCGAATATCTACAAATGGATATTCAAAACGGCTTGTGCTATCTTCATTCTCTCAAACACCTTTAATATTGTGATGGCCGTCTTTGACGTATCGCAGACGGTGATCGCCCAGGCGGGCGGTCTGATCCAGGGCTCCACGGACATCACGCCGGATATGATGACGGAGCTGGAAACCACCCTGGAGGGGATGGATTTAGGGCCGCTTTTGGGCCTGTGGCTCCAGTCCTCTATTATTGGCGTTACTATGTGGGCGCTGGGCATCGTCATTTTTGTGTTGGTGTATGGCAGAATGTTGGAAATCTATTTACTCACCAGTTTGGCTCCCATCCCTATGGCAACGATCTCCCACCGGGAGGTGGGACAGATCGGGCAGAACTATCTGCGCTCCCTCTTTGCCGTGGGCTTCCAGGGGCTACTCATTCTGGTGTGTGTTGCGATTTATGCGGTGCTGATCCAGGGAATTGCCACGGGCGGAGATCCCATTGGGGCGATTTGGGGCACCGTGGGCTATACAGTTTTGCTCTGCTTCATGCTGTTCAAAACCGGGACGATTGCGCGAAGTATCTTTAGCGCACATTGAGAAAGGGGTGTTATATGCCGAGAAGATATGGGCCCGACGGGTCGCGCCTGTGGAACGGGAAAGCGCCGGAGGACTTCAACCAGGCCGATGTTTACCGCTTTATGGCGGAAACGGAGGCCGTTTTGCAAAAGCGGGAATTGCTGGGCGGCAGGGATGACGCGAAGAAGATTGCCCAGCAGTTAGCCGAGGGGCGGGCGCAGGCCGCCCGTGAAAATGCCGTCCGGCCCGCCCCGGCAAAGGGCAAGGAGGCCAGGGATGACCGATAAGGGCACCTCTGGACAAAGTGTCCAGAAGTCCCCGGAGCTCCCGGAGGGCCTGTTCCTTATGGATGGCATCGAGGGCCTGCGCTCCCTGCCCCGTCATTCTGTGGATATGCTCTTGACCGATCCGCCCTACGGCACTACCCGGAACTTTTGGGATGTGCCCCTGCCGCTCCCGGAGCTGTGGGAGGCGGTCAAGTGGGCAGTCAAGCCGGACGGCGCGATCCTGTTTTTCGCGCAGTGCCCCTATGACAAGGTGCTGGGTGCATCCAACCTGTCCATGCTCCGCTATGAGTGGGTGTGGTACAAAAGCCGCTCTACTGGCTTTCTCAACGCCCGCCGCGCCCCGCTGAAAAAGACGGAGAACATCCTGGTATTCTATCAGAAGCTCCCTCTTTACAACCCGCAGTTTGAACAGGGCAAGCCCTATAAGCGGAGCCTGACGAACAACGGGGACAGCCCGAACTATGGAAAATTCGTCCGTACCACGGGCGGCTCGGAGGACGGCCTGCGCTTTCCGGGGAATGTGCTCACGTTCCCCACCGTCCAGCGCACCGTCCACCCTACGCAGAAGCCGGTGGCCCTGTGTGAGTATTTCATCAAGACCTATACCCGGCCCGGCGAACTGGTGGCGGACATCTGCGCGGGCTCCGGCACAACGGCGGTGGCCGCTCTCAATACGGGCCGCCGCTTCATCTGTTTTGAAACCGTCCCAGCCTACTATGCCGCCGCCAGTGAGCGCATCCGTGTGGCGGGCGCGGCGGTGGAGGCCGGGGAGAAAGGAGTGTAACTATCAGGAAATATTCTGTGATCTACGCCGATCCCCCCTGGCGGTATGCTCAAAAGGGCTTGCAGGGGGCAGCGGAAAAACACTACCCCACAATGGGGATTGACGAGTTATGCACGCTCCCGGTGGCTAATCTGGCGGCCCCGGACAGCGTGCTTTTTTTGTGGGCTACGTTCCCGCAGCTCCCGGAGGCCCTGCGGCTCATCAAGGCGTGGGGCTTCACTTACAAAAGCGTTGCTTTCGTCTGGCTGAAGAAAAACCGAAAGTCCGAGAGCTGGTTTTATGGCCTGGGCTTTTGGACGAGGGGCAACGCGGAGGTTTGCCTGCTGGCGACACGGGGGCACCCGAAACGGCAGGCGGCAAACGTCCATCAATTCATTATTGCCCCGATCCAGGAGCACAGCCGAAAGCCGGACGAGGCCCGTGATAAGATCGTGGCTCTCATGGGCGATGTGCCCAGAGTGGAGCTGTTTGCCCGGCAGTCCCCGCCCGGCTGGGATGTGTGGGGGAACGAGGTGGAAAGCACCGTCCCGGACTTCTGGACAAAGTGTCCAGAGGTGGGCGCGAAAGGAGGTTGATCCATGCCCTATGTGAATGTTCCCAACGACTTATCCAAAATCAAGACCAAACTGGCCTTTAACCTGACGAAACGCCAGCTTGTGTGCTTCGGGATCGCGGCGGCGGTGGGCATCCCGTCCTACCTGCTGGCCCGGAGCGCCATCGGCAACACCGGGGCCATGTTCCTGATGATGGGGGTGGCGCTCCCGGCGTTCCTGCTGGCGATGTATGAAAAAGACGGCCTCCCCTTTGAAAAGGTGGTGCGGAACGTCCTGCGGGCTAAGTTCCTGCGGCCTGGGGTGAGGCCCTACCAGACGGAAAATATCTATGCCCCGTTTACCCAGCGGGGCGCTGTGCGAAAGGAGGATGCGATTGCAGAAAGCAAAAAGCCCAAAGCGCGGCCCCGGAAAGGCCGCTAACCGGAAAGCTGTTTTGTCCGCCCAGCAGACCATCCCTTATCTGGTGATGCACCCGGACGGCGTGTGCCAGCTCCCCGGCGGGCTCTACACAAAGACGGTGGAATATGAGGACATCAACTACTCCGTGGCAAGCACCGAGGATCAGACGGCGATTTTCAGCGGGTGGAGCTCGTTCCTCAACTACTTCGACAGCTCCCTGCCGTTCCAGCTCTCCTTTATCAACCGCCGCTCCCGTTCCCGGAGCCGCTACAAGGTAAACATTCCCCCGGCCCAGGATGACTTTGACAGCATCCGGGCGGAGTTCACGGGGATGCTGAAAAACCAGATTGCCAAAAGCAACAACGGCATTGAGCGTTCAAAATATATCACCTTTGGCCTGCCCGCCGAGGGGATCGCGGAGGCCCGCCCCCGTCTGGAACGGGTGGAGGCCGATGTGACAGGCAACCTCAAACGGCTGGGCGTTCCCTCTGCTCCGATGGATGGGCAGGAACGGCTGGCGCTGCTCCATAGCCAGATGCACCCCGGCAGCCGGGAGCCGTTCCGCTTCTCCTGGCAGGACATTCCCCGGACGGGCATGGGGACAAAGGATTTTATCGCCCCGGACAGCTTCGACTTCCGGCAATCCCGGACGTTCCGGGTGGGCCAGTATTGGGGCGCTGCGTCCTATTTGCAGATTTTGGCGTCCGAGCTCTCTGACAAACTCCTGGCGGAAATTCTGGAGCTTGATGCGGAAATTACCGTTACCATGCACATTCAGACGGTGGATCAGCTCAAAGCCATTAAGACCATCAAGGGAAAGCTCTCCGACATCGGGAAAATGAAGGTGGAGGAACAGCGGAAAGCGGTGCGGGCCGGGTACGATCCCGACATCCTGCCCCCTGACCTGATTACATTCAGCAAGGACGCGGCGGAGCTCCTGGCCGATCTGCAGTCCCGCAACGAGCGGATGTTCCTCTTGACGTTTACGGTTATCAATATCGCCCCCACCCGCCAGCGGCTGGAAAACGATGTGTTCACGGTGGGCGGCATCGCGCAGAAATACAACTGCGCTTTGAAGCGGCTGGACTGGCAACAGGAGCAGGGCTTTGTGTCCTCTCTGGCCCTGGGATATAACGAGGTGGAGATCCAGCGGGGCATGACTACCAGCTCCACGGCGATCTTTATCCCATTTATGACCAGGGAGCTGCGGATGGCCGGGCCGTCCCTCTACTACGGCATGAACGCCCTTTCCCACAACGTCATCATGGCTGACCGCAAAAAGCTGAAATCGGCCAACGGACTGTATCTCGGCTCCACGGGCTCCGGCAAGAGCTTCGCCGCAAAGCGTGAGATCATCAACGTGTTTCTCGCTATCCCAAAAGACCGCATTATCATTGTCGATCCGATGGGGGAATATGCCCCGCTGGTGCGCAGGCTGGGCGGCCAGGTGGTGGAGATCGCCCCCGGCTCCCCCAGCCATATCAACCCGATGGACATCCAGCTTGATCTGGACGATGACGAAAGCCCGCTTTCCATGAAAGCGGATTTTTTGTTGTCCCTGTGCGAGCTGGTGGTGGGCGGCAAGGACGGTTTGCAACCCATCGAAAAAACCGTGATTGACCGCTGTGTGCGGCTCATTTACCGGGACATGGCCCTGGGCCTGGGGGACGGCAAACCGCCCTTGCTCCAGGACTTGTACGAGGAGCTTCTCAAACAGCCGGAGCCGGAGGCCCGCCGGGTGGCAACCGCCCTGGAGCTCTACTGTACGGGCTCCCTTAACCTGTTCAACCACCAGACCAACGTAAAATTAACGGCGCATATTGTCTGCATCGTCCTCAAAGGGCTGGGAGAAAACCTCCGCAAGATCGCCATGCACGTTACCAACGACTTTGTAACGTCGGCGGTCAATGTGAATTTCCACAACGGCGTTTCTACCTGGTGCTACTTTGACGAGTTCCACATCCTGCTCCGGGACGCGCTCACCGCCAGCTACTTTGTGGCCGTGTGGAAGATGCTCCGCAAAAAGGGCTGTGTCCCCTCGGCTTTAACGCAGAACGTCAAAGACCTTTTGGCCAGCCGGGAGATCGAGGCCATTCTGGACAACACCGACTTTATGATCCTGCTGTCCCAGGCCCAAAGTGACCGGGCGATTTTGGCGAAGCAGCTCGGCATTTCCGAGCATCAGCTTTCCTATATCACCCACTCCAATTCCGGCGAGGGCCTGCTGTTCTATGGCGATGTGACCATCCCCTTTGTGGATCGGTTCCCCCGTGGGGAGATCTATAACCTGCTGACTACGCGCCCGGAGGACTTGAAGAATGAAGCGAAAACCGAATAAACCCCAACAAGAGCCCAGGGAGCGTCCCGGCTCCTGGGAGAGCGCCGCCGATCCTGGCGGTGCCGCTGGGGGCGGCTCCCCAGGCGGTGCCGGGGTTGCGGACAGCGGCACTTCTGGACAAAGTGTCCAGAACATGGGGCACCCCGCAAAGTCGCAAGACTTTGTGGGGAGAGGAGGAGCAACGGAGCGGGCGGATTTTGGCGGCCATGCCGCCAAAGGAGCTCAAGCGAAGTTTGCGACGACGAAGTTCCGGCAGAAAAGCCAGCAGGAACAGGCCGCCGCTTCTAAGCTCCGCATGGAAAAGCGCGGGGAAAAGCTGGAGGCGGCCAAAGATAAGCTGGCAAAACAGAAGCCCCCGAAAAAGCCAGGCCCCATCCGACGGGTGGGCCGCGCCGCTGGCGGCACTGTTCACGGCTTTGTGCATGGGAAGATTTACGAGAACGAGCAGGAAAATGTGGGCATTGAGGGGGCTCACCGCTCCGAGCTGGTGGGTGAGTCCGCCCTGCGGCATGGCTCCCGGTTTGTGAAACGGAAAGTCCGGGAACACCCGGCAAAGGCCGTCCAGCGGGCCGAGTCCAAATATGTCAAGGCCACGGCGGACTATCACTTCCGCATGGCCGCCCAGGAACACCCGGAGATGTCCGGCAACCCGGTTTCCCGGATGTGGCGTAGGTACCGCTTGAAAAAGCAGTACCAGAAGCGGGCGCGGGAGGCGGTCAAGACCGGGGCGGCAGGCGCGGCGAAAAAGACAGCCGCCGCCACGGAAAAGGCCGGGGCAAAGGTGGTAGGCTTTGTGAAGCGGCATCCCGTGGGGGTGGTGCTGGCCCTGGCCTGTGTGCTCCTGCTCTTTATGATGCAGTCCTGTTCGTCCTCCCTGGTGACGCTTGGCAACGCCGGGGCTGGCGCAGTGGGCGCGACTACTTACCCATCCCAGGACGAGGAAATGCTGGCGGCGGAGGCGGCCTACTGCGGCATGGAGGCG
The DNA here is from genome assembly GCF_041925195.1 of Flintibacter porci. NCBI lineage: Bacteria > Bacillati > Bacillota > Clostridia > Eubacteriales > Flintibacter > Flintibacter porci. Next base: position 107,451 of record NZ_JBHEVB010000009.1, on the reverse strand, counting down.
GAGCTCCAGGACTACCTGGACAGCTACGAAAGCACCCATGACTATGACGAGTATCACTTCGACTTGGACAGCATTGAGCACGATCCCTATGTGCTGATCTCTATCCTGTCTGTGCTCCATGAGGGGGCATGGACGCTGGATCAGGTTGAGGGGACGCTGGAAACCCTCTTTGACCGCCAGTACATTCTCACCGAGGATGTGGTGGTTGAGGTGCGCTATCGGACGGAAAGCCGGACGGACAGCGAGGGCAACTCCTACGATGTGGAAGTCCCCTACAATTACTACATCTGCTATGTGACGCTGGAAAACCGCAACCTGTCCCATCTGCCCCTGGAAATGATGAACGAGGAACAGATGTCCCGGTACTCCCTCTATATGTCCACCCTGGGAAACCGGCCTGACCTGTTCCCGGAGTCGGCCTATGTGGGGAAATACGTTACCAACCCGCCCGCCGGATATGACGTGCCGGGGGAATATCTGGACGATGAAACCTTTGCAGCCATGCTCACCGAGGCGGAGAAATACCTGGGCTATCCCTATGTGTGGGGCGGGAGCTCCCCGGCTACGTCCTTTGATTGCTCCGGCTTCGTGTCCTGGGTGATCAATCACTCCGGCTGGAATGTGGGCCGCCTGGGGGCCCAGGGGCTCTATAACATCTGTACCCCTACCAGCAGTCCAAAGCCCGGCGATCTGGTGTTCTTTGTCGGCACCTATGACACGGCGGGCGTGTCCCACTGTGGCATCTATGTGGGGGACGGGATGATGATCCACTGTGGAGATCCCATCCAATACGCAAACTTAAATACAAGCTACTGGCAATCACATTTCTACGCCTACGGGCGTTTACCCTGACAAGGAGGTATCTATGGCGGTAAGCAAAAGCCAGAAAATCCAGGCCGAGATTGATAAGGTCAAGGCCAAAATCAGCGAACAGCAGGCCCGGCTCAAGGAGCTGGAAAAGAATAAGCAGGAGGCCGAAAACAGCGAGATCGTGGACATCGTGCGGGGCATGAGCATTTCCCTGGAGGAGCTCCCCCTGGTGCTCCAGCGGCTCCGGGACGGCACCTCTGGACAAAGTGTCCAGAAGTCCGAGGACGGCGGAAAGGAGGAAAATTGAAGATGAAACGCTTTCGGGTGATGGCGGCGGCGCTGTGTGCCGCCGTTCTTTTATGCGGATTTAGCGTCCCGGCCTATGCCTATGCGGACGGCGGCGAGGGCGCGGACTATGGCGATCCCACCATGACCGAGGAAACCCAGGCCCCGGAGCCGGAGCCCACCATTGAACCGGGCGAGGGCTTTTCGGAGGAGGGAAACCTTGTAACCCGCGATCTGCTCTATGACGAGCACACCAACAAGCAGTTTATTACGGTGCAGACCAGCGGCGGCAACACGTTCTATATCGTCATTGACTATGACAAGCCCGTGGACGAAGAGGGCGAACAGTACGAAACCTACTTTTTCAGCGTTGTGGATGAGGCCGATCTGCTGGCTGCGGCGGAGGCCGCTGGCGTGGAACAGGCGGTGTGCTCCTGCTCTGAAAAATGCGAGGCGGGGGCCGTCAATACGGATTGTGCCGTCTGCTCTGTCAATATGAGCAAGTGCGTGGGCGTTGAGCCGGAGCCGGAGCCCACGGAAACCGAGAAACCCGCCCCGGAGGAGGCCGAGCCGGAAACGGGCGGCAACATGGGGATGCTCCTGGCGGTGCTGGCGGTGGCCTTAGTGGGCGGCGGTGCGGCGTTCTATTTCAAGGTGCTGCGCCCCAAACAGCAGAAAGCCGCCGCGTCCCAGGAGGACTACGGCGACGAGCTCACGGACTATGACGAGCCGGACGGCTACGGGGACGAGGACGATGACGGCCCGCCCTGGAACGAGGAGGACGATGACGGAGAGGAGGCGGACAAATGAGGTTTACCAACAGCCCCTATGAAAAGATGATGCAGCAGAAGCCCCGCCCCCAGGCTCCGGCCCCGGCAAAGCCGCCCAGGGGCTCCCGGTGCTCCGGGTGTCCCTACTGGCGCGGGATCGGCTGCGTGTCCTGCTACCGGAAGCTTATGCGGGCCCCGGCTGGCGGGAGGTGACGGCTTGGCCCGTGAACTGACACGCGAGGAAAAACGGGCGATCCGCGCCCTGGTAACAAAATGGTGTGCCAACTATGACCGGGAGTGCGGCTGCCTGCCCCTGGACTGTGAGTGCTATATGCTGGGGAAATGCTGGACGGGGGCGCTGTGCCGCTACTTTCGGGAGGCGGTGCTGCCCCTCGATCCGGCACTGGAGGCCGCCCTCTTGACCGAGGGGCCCAGGCCGGATTTTAAGATTTGCCCTATCTGCGGCGGGCCTGTTGCCCCGGATCGGCGGCAGGCTTACTGCTCGGCGGCCTGTGCAAAGAAAGCCCACCGCCGCCAACAGCGGGAATATATGCGGAAAAAGCGAGGCTGGGGCGTTGACAATTAGGCCCCCAAAACCCGCTGATTACAAGGCTTTTCGGGGCCACTTTTGGGGTGGGCCGTATGTTTCTACGGCCTGCCCCTGTTTGGCCCGGATGCTGTCAACATTTTAGCGCGGGACTTCTGGACGCTTTGTCCAGAAGTGGCCCGTTCCCGGAAAGGAGGTACAATGGACAAAAATCAAGGCTATTCCATTCTGAAAGCCGTTATGCTGGAAAATGGCCGGGGCTTTGCCCTGGGGCATCATCCCACGGCCCCATCCCCCTATGTAACGTGGGCCTGCTACGATGACGAAAAGGGCCAACGGCAATATGAATGGGGGCACTATGGCAACGATCTGAACGCTATGGAAAAGGACTTTGCAGATCGGGTGCAGGACTACCAGCGGCTTTTCAAGGTCAAGGTTATACAGGTCGAGGCTCCCGGCCTTTACAAGTATTATTCCACCCAGCGCCCGGTGGACATCGGAACATTCCCCAAACCGCCCCACAATGCCCCGGATGAAATCGTCAACTACGATCAGCGCGTCCCGGTGGAGGGCGGCGCGTTCCTGGCCTGGGGCCATCTGACCTACACCAAACCGCTGACTGAAAAGCAAGCGGCGGACTATGAACTTCGGCCCGCCCCGGTTATTTCCGAGCTGCGCCGGGAAAGCGGCGGCAGGCCCCGCCCGATTGCCGAACAACTGAAAGCAGCCCAACGGGAAGCCCAGGAGCAGCGGGCCCCGGACGCACCCAAAAAGAAAGCCCCTGACCGGGGCGACAGATAGGAGGATGACTATGGACAAGAAGCATGAACAGGATTTTGCCGATCTGGAAGTGAAGCGGCTTTGCGGGGTGTTCGGTACGCCGCTCCCCGCGCTGCCCCCGGAGCGTGACAAGACGCTGGACAAGGTAAAGGAGCCGCCCCGCACCAGCCGGAGCCTGGAACGGGAGGAGCGGTGACAAAGAAACGCCGCCGCCCCATCCATCTTCATGTGATGGTGTCCGAGGAGGAGCTGGCGCTGATTCAGGAGCGCATGGCCGAGGCGGGCATCCGCAACATGGGGGCCTATATGCGGAAAATGGCCCTCAATGGCTATGTGCTCCATGTTGACCTGTCACCTGTCCAGGAGCTGGTGTCGCTCCAGCGGCGCTGCTCCAACAACTTAAACCAGGTGGCGATCCAGGCGAACACCTACGGCGGTATTTACCCGGAGGAGATCAAGGCGTTGCAGCGGGACTATGAAAAGCTGTGGCGGCCCCTGTCCGATCTTCTGGAAATGCTCTCCGACATTGTGCGGCTCTGACCTGCCGGGGAGCGGCCTTGCGCCGTTCCCCGGCTATCTCGACTTCTGGACACTTTGTCCAGAGGTGGGGATAGCCGAGGCATCCTTGTTGGCCCCCTCCCGCAGAGTTATAATATACATATAGAGGCAAATATCAAACTTTTGTAGGAGGTATGAACCATGCGGACGATCTTAAAAATTATTGCGTCTCCCTTTATTCTGACCCTGATCCTCGCCGTGGCGGTGCTCTCGTTCCTGTCCTGCGTGGCGGGCGCTGTGTGCGTTGTGGCGTGTGTGGGCCTGTCCCTGTTGGCGATCCTTTGCCTGCTGGCCGGGCAGACCACAGGCTGCATCGCCATGTTCGTGCTGGCGTTCCTGGTTTCTCCCTTTGGGCTCCCGGCCCTGGGCGGCTGGCTGGTGGAGCGCCTGTATGGTGTGAAGTATGCGGCGATGGATTTTATGGCAAGCTGATACTTCTGGACACTTTGTCCAGAAGTTCCGGGCGGCGGGTGGAACAGACCGCCGCCCGTTTTTTCTGCTGGGAAAGGAGGTGCGGCTATCGCTACAACCTACATCCGGCCCTACAAGGTAGCGGCTGGGAAAACGGCCATCCAGACAATGGAGGAGCGGTTTGCCTATGGGCTCAATCCGAAAAAGCTGGGGGCTGTGTCTGCCTATCTCTGTGATCCTGCATCCGCCCCCGCTGAGTTCCTACTGCTGAAAAGCCAGTACCAGGCGGAAACGGGCCGGGCCGTGGAGCGCGGGGCCCTGTTCTTTCAGATCCGGCAGGCGTTCCCGCCCGGCGAGGTCACGCCGGAGGAGGCAAACAAAATCGGCTATGAAACGGCCATGCGCTGGACAAAGGGCAAGTATCAGTTCTTTGTCTGTACCCACATTGACAAGGGCCACATTCACAATCACATTTATTACAACTCCACCGCCCAGGACTGTTCCCGGAAATTCCATAACTTCATCGGCTCCAGCTTTGCGGTGCGGCGGCTCTCTGACCGGGTGTGCATTGAGCACGAGCTGTCTGTCATTCAAAATCCAAAGCAGCACAGCAAGGGCCGCTTTCTTCACTATGGACAATGGATCGGAGAAAAGCCGCCCTCGGCCCAGCAGCGGGTGCGGCTGGGGATCGTAGCGGCTCTGGAGCAAAAGCCCACCGACTTCCCGGCGTTTCTGCGGCTCATGGAGGAGTCCGGCTTTCAAGTGAAGCATGGGCGGGGTGGCGCGATCTCGTTCCTGGCCCCTGGGCAGGATAAGTACACCCGTCTGCGGGCATCCACCCTGGGCCCCGGTTTTGATCCCGATGACATCCGGGCGGCGATTGCCGGGGAGCGGCCCATCCCGGAGCTTCCCCAGGACAGCCCGGCCCCGGCCCGGCGCGTCAATCTGATCATAGACATTCAAGAGCGCATGGCCCAGGGCAAGGGCCCGGCCTATGAGCGGTGGGCCAAAGTCTATAACATAAAGCAGATGGCCGCCGCGCTCCTGTATCTGCGGGAACACGATCTTATGGATTATGCGGCGCTGGCATCCAGCACCGAGGCGGCGGTGGATCGGGCTCACAAGCTGGCCGGGGAGCTGCGGGACACGGAGGCTGCCCTTTCCAAAACCTCCGAGCTCATGGGCGCGGTGGTGCAGTATGCAAAGACGCGGCCTGTGTTTGACGGTTACAAGGCAACCCGGTATTCTAAAAAGTATCTGGCCCAGCATGAGGCGGAGCTGGCAGACTACCGGGCGGCAAAGGCGGCCATGAGTGAGCTTTTGGGCGGGGCAAAGCTCCCCAAAATGGACACGCTGAAAAAGCAGCGCCGGGAGCTCTCCGAAAAGAAAAAGGCCCTTTATGCGGAATACCGCAAGGCCCAGGCGGATATGCGGCAGGCCGTGGCGGTCAAGGCGAATATCGATCACCTGCTCGGCCACGCGGACGAGCAAAAAAATAAGGCCCAGGAGCGTTAGCTCCGGGCCGCCGACAACAGGCGCTTGCGCCGGGACTTCTGGACAAAGTGTCCAGAAGTCCAGCGGGTTTGGGGAGCTCCCCAACAAGCATTTTCACGGGCCTGCGGCCTGTGAAAATTTCGGAGTGTGGCCACACCCGAATTGCTTGCCAAAATTGCAACGCCACACACTCTCTATATTCCATATATTTCCTTTTTTGTTTTTTGAAACTACGCACAGTTTTTATGTGATATTAGTGATGCGAGGCGATATAAAACAAATTCTGTCCTTATTGCAACAATCAACTTTATAAAGAATTTTCTTAAGCAACCGTGGTAGATGGAGGGATACTGAATGGAAGTAGAAAAAGAGTTGTGCGAATCGTGGCGCGTATGGATTGACGAGGAAAATCACATTGTATCATTTCATACTATGGAAAACGGACTACCGTTAGAAATTACAAGCCGTGAACAATATCTCAAATTTATCGATGAATATGCCCAAAATCGCTACCGCTTTCAGTAGCCATCAAAAGCAAAAATTTTTGAAACCTAGCATTAAAATGATGTGATATTATAAGCGAAAGCAGCTTTCAAAGACAGTTAGGAGCCTTTCTTATGAGAGAAGATGCCATATTGCATAAAATGCAAACTGGTGATCCATCTGGGCTAGAATCGCTTATGGATATTTACATACCTTATGTGTCTACTGTGGTATGGAATATTCTTCGCGGTGCTATGTCCCAGGAGGACGGAGAGGAGGTCGTATCAGATGTATTTCTGGCTGCATGGCAGCAATCATCCGAATTGAAACCGGGTTTTGTAAAAGGATGGCTTGCTGCCGTTGCGAGAAATAAAGCAAAAAACAAGTTGCGGAAGATGGGAAAGACTCTTCCGCTAGAAGATGATTTTCTTGATATTCCCGGCCCCAATGATCCGCTGAATGATGTTGAGCAGGCCGAGGAGCAACAGCTCGTTCGTAAAGCAATCCAATCGTTGCCGGAACAAGATCAAGAGATTTTTTTACGATATTATTACTACGCTCAAACGATTCAAGAGATCTCCCTTAGCATGGCAATCAATGAATCAACCATCAAAACCAGGCTAAGAAGAGGTCGCGCAAAACTAAAAGAAATACTGACGAGGAAGGGATTTGTTAATGAAGCGTAATATTTCCGATTTGCTGGATTCATACCCGGTAGAGGGTTTGGATTTGGGCATTACTACTCCTTACTCCTCGTCACGGATTAAGGAGTTAACTATGAATAAAGTATCAATGAATAAACCGCGGAAACACATCCGTCCACTTCGTTTTTTGGCGGTTGCAGCAATCATTTCTACACTTACTGTTTCTGCATTGGCAGTTGGTCATGTACTCGGTGCGGGAGCGCTGCTTCAAAATTTCTTTGCTGAAAAGAATGGCTCTCTTTCGGATGGCCAGATTCAGGTCATTGACCAGATGGGAAAGACTTTTGAGAATGGTGTAACCAGCAACGGCACAACCATTACACCTATTGCAGCTCTGGCCGACGAAAACGTTTACTATCTCCGTCTCCAGATCAAGGCACCGGAAGATATGATTCTACCCGATTATGATAGCAAGACAGATGGATGCTACCAGCTTTTTGGGCCTGGTGAAGCATTGGAGCTTACCTTTGAGGATGGTGCCTATTCCGATAGTGGTTACATCCTCAAATGTGATTGGCTCCCTGATGAAAATCCCCAGGATAATTTGAAAGAAGTTGTTATCTGGATTGGAGCTCAAACCGGAACCGATGTCCGTTTCAATGACGAGGTGTCCAAGCAGCTTACCCTTCATGGACTATGGCTTCAGACTCCCGAAAAGGAATATACTCAAATTCTGAGTGGAGAGTTTTCCTTCGACATTACCCTTTATAATGATACCGAGATACTCTCGCTGGATACGGCTGGCCTGACCTGGACGGATGAAGAATATGGATATACCAGTACGCTGGAGAACCTGACTCTTTCGCCTTTGAGCCTTACTTTCAGTTACTCCGCTACAGAACCTAACAACAACCGCATTGTTCCGTATGTCGGTCCCTTGGAAGTTGTCTTAAAGGACGGCTCCACAGTAGCTATTAGTGAGACTGCGGGTATGGAAGGCATGGAGTATTATGTGTTCGCCGCTCCGTTGGATCTGTCTCAGGTAGACTATGTGAAATACGGAAATCATCAAATCTCGATCGAAGCCAACTGACCTTTTGAGGGTATGTATATTTCGTCTGATAGATCCCGCCGATTAACGCAGAGACACGACGGAATAGAACCAGTAAAAAACGATCATCAAGGCTCACTGTGGGTTTGCTGCCCAATCTGTGGTGGAAAGACACGAACAAAAATATTTGCAGATACTGTCCTTGTGAAATTCCCCCTTTACTGCCCTAAATGTAAAAAGGAAATCAGGGTAGATGTCGTACAACTGAAAATGGTAGTAAGCAAAGAGCCTGACACTTAGGCATGAAGAGCCTGCTTCCCCAATATAAGGGACGCAGGCTCTCTTTTTTATGATTAGCCAACCGTAGCAGCTGTTTTTGATCTCAATACAGACAGAATAGACTCTATCGCAGGTGCTAAAGCCTCTGCTTCTTCTTCGCTACATTCTTCTATCAAGAAGCGCAACCGGCGAATTGCTGGACTTTCACGACGCATTTCTGGATAGAAAATCTCTCTAGAGTCCATTTTCAACACACGTACAAGAGGGAAGAGCACTTCCATTTTAGGATTGCCTTTATAGTTCTCTATGTTCAGTACTGTACGCACATCAATATCTGCCGCTTCTGCAACTTGATTCTGGGTGAAACCAAGTTCAGCTCGCGCACGCTTTACTGCGTCGCCTAAAGGCCTAGAATAAGATTGCATTGTAATTCACCTCAAAAATATTTTACAATACACTCTTTTCTGACTAAATTCATCACAGTGCGCCTTTTTTAGGTATTACAATTCATTTGTTTGGTGAAGGGAGGTTTCGATGAATCCCAGGCCACTTTGGTTTTCTGAGTTGTCGAATGTGAATTTCAATGTTGCATAGAAGTTCGGTACGGAAAACAAAGTGTACTGCGATTCATATCAAGAAAAAAGAAACGAGTTGAGTTTCGATGCCGCTCTCCACCTTCCCCCGTTCAGATCGCCATTCACCCCCTAACCATCTGAACGGAGGAATTACAAATGACGACCATCAATCTGAAAGACTTTTACCCGTGGTACACCCACGATGAATATACAGAAGTTTCTGACGAAGTGGCCGAGGAGCTCATGGCCAGCAGGCGGCGCGAAGCCGCCCATATGGAACGGGCGCGCTACAACAAGGCTTATTATTCCCTGGATTGTGACGATGGGATCGAATTTTCCGCCTGCCTGCACGAGCCCAGCCCCCAGGAACTCATGGATCGCAAGGAGTTGTTCTTTCGTCTGTGGAACGCCCTCAATTCTCTGCCGGAGATCCAGGGGCGCCGCGTGGACGCCTATTTGATTCTGGGCAAAAGCTACCGTCAGATCGCCCGCGAAGAGGGCGTAGACAAAAGCGCCGTCCGGCACTCGGTGGAGAGCGGTATCAAACAGATGAAAAAATATTTGCAGGAAAATTTCTAATTGCCATCTCCATTTGGCCCCTTTTTTCTGGTGGTATATGAGAGGAGGTTCCTCTCCGCAAATGGACACCGGGGCCCCGATATAGCGTGGGGAGCTTAGCGGCGGGTGTCTGACACCAGCGCCGCAAGTGGGACAGGCCATCCCACGGCCACGATCCGCCGGGTCAGGCTGGCCACCTGACCGTCCGGGCCGCCGCCCCTTTGCGCGGGGCCGTTGCGCCGAGTATTGTTGTCTAACGACAGGCCAAGGAAATGAGCGCGGCGGCCCTATCTTTAGACCTATGGACACTTTGTCCAGAAGTGAGGCAAGGAACAGGGCCAGCATCGGAAACGGTGCTGGCCCTGTTCCTTGCCCTACGGGACAACAGGGAGTTTGTTTATGTCAGTCCGTCCATGAGAGAGGAGGCCGTATATGCCAAAAGCAAATGCCGTTTTTGCCATTGATGGGTTTGAAATATCCGCCACCTTTGCAGAGTCACAAAACACAGCGGCCATCGGGCAGGTCAAGCAGATTTTGCTTTCGTCCTTTGTGGCACAGACCTCATCCCCCCGGCCTGGAGTCATCCTTGTCAAGCCCTCGGAACAGAGGGATAATAATGGTGGGGGTAGTCCCTATGCACCTTGACAAGTTCAAAAATCCTGCGTACAAAAAGCCTCTTTTCACCTGCCTAAATGACATTTGAAAGGATGGCTTATACATGGAAAATCAAATGATAACTGGCACTCGCGTTGATTGTTTATACCGGGTGTCTACCGATAAGCAGGTGGATCACAACGATAAAAACCAGGCCGACATTCCCATGCAGCGGAAAGCCTGCCACGCCTTTTGTGAGAAAATGGGCTGGACAATTGTTCACGAGGAACAGGAGGACGGCGTTTCCGGTCACAAGGTACGGGCGGAAAACCGGGACAAGCTGCAAATCATCAAGGAACGGGCTCGGCAGGGCAAGTTTGATATTCTGCTGGTGTTCATGTTTGACCGCATCGGGCGGATCGCGGATGAAACGCCCTTTGTGGTGGAATGGTTCGTCAAGAACGGCGTCCGGGTCTGGAGCACCCAGGAGGGCGAGCAGCGGTTTGACAACCACACCGACAAACTCACCAACTACATCCGGTTCTGGCAAGCGGACGGTGAAAGCGAAAAAACCTCCATACGTACCAAAACTGCCCTGGGGCAGCTTGTGGAGGATGGAGGCTTTAAGGGCGGCGTCGCCCCCTATGGCTATGACCTTGTGAAAAGCGGGCGCGTGAATAAGCGCAAGCATGAGGTCTACGAGCTGGCTCTCAATGAAACCGAGGCCGCCGTTGTCCGCATTGCCTTTGACAAGTATGTGCATGAGGGCTATGGGGCCCAGCGAATCGCCACCTACCTGAATAACCAGGGCTACCGGGCCCGGAGCGGCAAGATGTGGCACCACGCCACCATCCGGGGCATCCTCTGCAACCTAACCTATACCGGCGTACTCCGCAGCGGGGAAAGCCGCTCCCCGGTGCTGCCCCACCTGCAAATCATTTCGCCGGAGCTGTTTGAAGCGGCCCAGCGGATTCGCACCAACCGGGCCAATGAAACGGAGCGCACCGTTCCCCGCAACATTGCGGGCCAGTCGCTCCTGTCTGGGAATGTGTACTGCGGCCATTGTGGGGCCCGGCTCAACCTCACCACCAGCGGCAAGGCCTATCCCTGTAAAGAAGATCCCCACCGGGTCATCAAGCGGGTGCGGTACATCTGCTATGGCAAAACCCGCAAGCAGACCGACTGCGACGGGCAGACGGGCTACACGGCACATATCCTGGACGGGATAATTGATAAGCTGGTGCGGCAAATCTTCGAGCGCATGAAAACAATCCCGAAAAGTGAGATCGTCAACGCCCGCTACCGGGAAAAGATGGAGGAACGAAAAAATCTGCTCCGCTCCGTCCGGGCCGATTACACCAAGGCAGCCGATGAACTGGATATGCTCAAAGCGGAAGTCATCAAGGCCCTGCGAGGGGAAAGCGCCTTTTCCAAAGACCTGTTGGGCTCTATGGTGTCTGAGGCCGAGGCCAAATGCACCGAACTACAAAAGCAGTTTGAGGACGCACAGGCTGCCTATGAGGAAGGGCAAGCCGTTCTGCACTCCCTGGAGGAGCAGTACGATAATGTAATCTCCTGGGCGGATCTATATGACACGGCCAGCCTGGAGGCAAAGAAAATGATCGTCAACTGCCTGATCCGTCGGGTGGAGGTCTATCGGGACTACAAGTTGCACATTGATTTCAACATTGACTTTGCACAGTTCAGCCTGGGGCTGGACATTGTGGAAATCGCCGCATAAAAACAAAAGCCCATTCCCGGCAGGGAATAGGCAAAAGAAAAAACTTGCCTTGAAGTAAGACAAGTTATCTAAGAATACCCAGCGCATCCTATGGTGGAGATAAGCGGGATCGAACCGCTGACCTCTTGAATGCCATTCAAGCGCTCTCCCAGCTGAGCTATACCCCCATATAAGAGGATGCGCTGGGTATTTCTTATTCAGTTTTGTGTGGGGTGCTGGTACACGATTGTATCGGGCTCCCAGCTGAGCTATACCCCCAGATGTGGGAAAGAACATTTATTTAGTTTTGTTGAGGGGTGTGTAACAGCTTCAACCGGGCTCCCAGCTGAGCTATACCCCCAAGTGGTATGTCCTGCAACGGATAACGACGATATATTACCAGATGTTTTCCCTTCTGTCAACATCTTTTTTCAATTTTTTCATTTTTTATTTTTTGGGGGAACAGGCTCCGAAAAAGCACCTGTTCCCCCAAAGAAAAACTTAGTCCTCGCCGCCCATCAGCAGGTACATAACTGCCTTCTGAGCGTGCAGGCGGTTCTCCGCCTCGTCAAAGATTTCCTCCGCGTGCTCCTCAAACACGTCGGCGGTGATCTCCTCACCCCGGTGGGCGGGCAGGCAGTGCTGCACCATGCAGCCGGGGTTGGTGAGAGCCATCAGCTCCTTGTTCACCTGATAGCCCACAAAGGCCTTCTCACGGATGGCCTTCTCCTCCTCCTGGCCCATGGAGGCCCACACGTCGGTGAACACCACGTCGGCGCCCACAGCGGCCTCCTTAGGATCGCGGCAGAGGGTAAACTTAAAGTTGGGGTCGCTCTTGGCAAAAGCCAGCACATCAGGATGAGGATCGTAGCCCTCGGGGCAGGCCACTGCCACTTCCATGCCGGTCTTCAGGCCACCCACGATCAGAGAGTTGGCCATGTTGTTGCCGTCGCCGATGTAGCACATCTTCAGCCCTTCCAGCACCGTCTTATGCTCCCGGACGGTCATCAGGTCGGCCAGCACCTGGCAGGGATGGCAGAAGTCCGTCAGGCCGTTGATGACAGGGATATTGGCGTGGGCCGCCAGGGTCTCCACTTCCTCCTGGGCAAAGGTACGGATCATGATGCCGTCACAGTAGCGCAGCAGCACCCGAGCGGTATCCTCTACCGGCTCGCCCCGGCCGATCTGGCTCTCCTTGCTGGAGAGAAACAGGGCGTGGCCGCCCAACTGGTACATACCGGTCTCAAAGGAGACACGGGTACGAGTGGAGTTCTTCTCAAAAATCATGGCCAGGGTCTTACCCTTGAGCTTATCGTGAGCAATGCCATGCTTCTGGCTAAATTTCAGCTGGTCAGCGGTGTCCAGGATCTTCAGGATCTCCTCGCCGGTCAGGTCCAGCAGCTTCAACAGGTCTTTTTTCATCGTCTATTCCCCTCTCCAGCGAAAATCAGTGGGTCAGCATGGTGCCGATGCCCTCGTCGGACAGCAGCTCCAGCAGAATGGCGTGAGGTACGGTGCCGTCCAGGAAGGTGGCAGACTTGACGCCGGAACGCACCGCCTCCACACTGCAGTTTACCTTGTGCACCATGATCTGAGAGATGGCTCCGGAGCGGATCAGGGCGGGCACCTTGGACAAATGCAGCTCAGGCATGGGAGCGCCGGGAGCATCGGGATTCTGCAGCATAGACTCCTTGTCGGTAAGCTGGATGAGCTTCTCCGCTCCCAGAGCCACCGCCAGCTTGGCGGCCGCCACATTGGCGCTGACGGAATAAACGTTGGCCAGACCGTCCGCTCCCTGAGCAACAGTAGCGATGACGGGGATATAGCCCTGATTCAGGAAGCTGTTCACCATCGTCACATCTACCTTCACCACCTCGCCGGTGCGGCCGTAGGAGGGGCTGATGGTCTTGGCGGAGAGCAGGCCGCCGTCGATGCCGCACAGGCCAATGGCCTTTCCGCCCTTCTGATTCAGAGCGGATACCAGGCCCTTGTTCACCTTGCCGCACAGCACCTGCTGCACAACGTCCAAAGCGTCGTCGCTCACGCAGGGATAGCCATCCTTGTACTGCAGCTCCATTCCAGCGTCCTTCAAAGCCTCCTTGGTCTCAGGGCCGATGCCGTGGACCAGCACCACCTTGATACCCACCAGGCGCAGCATGATGATGTCCGACATCACCGCCTCCCGCAGCTCCGGGTCGGTCATGGGTACGCCGCCGCAGTTGATAACTACGATCTTTCCATTATACTGCTGGATGTAAGGCAGGGCTTCGGTAAGCACTTTTGCACGATCCAGATTTGCATCCATAATAAGTTCCTCCCTCTTTATGCATGAGCCGGGCCCGGTCACTCCACCCTCAAGCCGGTGGTCTCCGGGAAACCCAGCATCAGATTCAGATTTTGAATGGCCGCCGCGGCCACCCCTTTGCCCAGGTTGTCAAAGCGGGCAGTGAGCAAAGTCTGCTCCTCCCGGCCGCAGACGGTGATCTCCAACCGGTCGGTGTTCGCCATGGTGTTGGATACCAGCCGGGGGCCTTGTGTTCCAAAGGGTGCCACCGATACCAGCGCTTGATCCTGGTAGTAGCTCTGGAGCATCTCACAGATGTCCTGGGCCGTGGGCGTTCCCCGCAGCAGCCGGTTCTGCAGGGTCACCGAGGTGGCCATACCGCTGTACATGTCGCTTAAAATGGGGACAAACACCGGGGGATACTCCAGCCCGGCGATATGCTGCATCTCATTGAGATGGTTGTGGCGCAGCTCCAGAGAATAGAGAGCCGGGGCCGCCAAAGCCGGATCACGGTTGGGATCCTCAAACTCAGCGATCATGTCCTTTCCCCCACCCGAGTAGCCGGTAATCGAGAAACAGGACACCGGATAGTCCGGGGGCAGCATCCCCATCTGTACCAGCGGGGCTACCGTGGAGAGAAAGCCGGAGGCATGGCACCCGGGGTTTGCCACCCGCTTGGAAAAGCGGATACGCTGACGCTGACCGGGGAGCAGTTCGGCAAAGCCGTACATCCAGCCCGGCGTAGTACGGTGGGCTGGAGAGGTATCGATGATGCGGGTGTTGGGGTTATCCACCAGCTCCACCGCCTGGGCCGCCGTCTCCTCCGGGAGACACAGAATAGCCAGGTCCGCCTCGTTGAGTAGCTTGCGCCGCTCTTCCACATCTCGGCGTTTCTCCGGGTCAATAATCAAAAAGTCCAGGTCGCTGCGGCGGGACAGTTGCTCATACAGCCGCGCTCCTACCACGCCGCCCTTTCCGTCAATAAATACCTTTGGGTTCTTGCCCATGAGGATCATCCCTTTAAGTGGTGTAAGAGGGGCGGGGCCCTCTCCGTTCCCCATTGTACCCCCCGCCCCTCCTGACCACAAGAGCCTTTTTACTTCTGAGGCTGGTGCTCCTGAATAAATTCCTCGATCAGAGAAATCTGCTTGAGCACCGACTCCTTGGCAGGACCGCCGTAGACTGTACGGCCGTTGACGCAGTGCTTGAGAGCCATGGCCTCGTACACGCCCTCATCGAAGAGGTCACAGATAGCCCGGAAGTCCCGCAGAGTGAGGGTATCCAGGGTCTCGTGGTTCTTGATGCACAGGTTGACCAGCCGACCCACGATCATATAGGCCTCCCGGAAGGGCAGACCCTTCTTCACCAGATAATCGGCGCAGTCGGTGGCGGTGATAAAGCCGCCGGCAGCCGCCCGCTCCATGTTGTGCCGCCGCACGGACAGGGTGTTCACCATGGCCGCAAACACAGGCAGACAGATCTCCACCGTGTCGATGGCGTCAAACAGAGCCTCTTTATCCTCCTGCATATCCTTGTTGTAGGCCAGAGGCAGACCCTTCATCATGGTCAGCAGGGTGATGAGGGAACCATATACCCGGCCAGTCTTGCCCCGGACCAGCTCGGCCACGTCGGGGTTCTTCTTCTGGGGCATGATGGAGGAGCCGGTAGAGTAGGCATCGTCCAGATCCACGAACTTGAACTCCCAGGAGCACCACAGGATGATCTCCTCGGAGAACCGGGACAGGTGCATCATCAGGATGGACAGAGCAGAGAGCAGCTCGATGGCGTAGTCACGGTCCGAGACGGAATCCATGGAGTTGTCGGTGGGCTTCTTGAAGCCCAGAGCCTGAGCGGTGGAAAAGCGGTCGATATCATAGGTGGTGGTGGCCAGAGCGCCGGCACCCAAAGGGCACTCGTCCAGCCGCTCCAGGCAGTCCTCCAGCCGGGTCACGTCCCGCTTGAACATGTTGGCGTAAGCCATCATGTAGTGGCCGAAGGTGGTAGGCTGAGCACGCTGCAGGTGAGTATAGCCGGGCATAACGGTATCGGTGTGCTCCTTGGCCTTCTCCACCAACACCTGCTCCAGATCCAGGATCTTCCCGATGATAACAGGAATTTCCTCCTTCACGTACAGGCGGGTATCCACAGCCACCTGGTCGTTCCGGGACCGGGCGGTGTGCAGCCGCTTGCCGGCATCGCCGATGCGCTGGGTGAGCAGAGTCTCGATGTTCATGTGGATATCTTCGTTATCCACGGAGAACTCCACCTTATCCGCTTCAATATCCTCCAGGATGGCCTTCAGGCCATCCACAATCGCTTCCACCTCATGCTCCTCGATGATGCCCTGCTTACCCAGCATCTGGGCATGGGCGATGGAGCCGGCGATGTCCTGCTTATAGAGCCGGGCATCAAACTGGATGGAAGAGTTAAAATCATTGACAAGAGTATCGGTCTCCTTCTGGAACCGACCAGCCCAGAGCTTCATAACATTCTCTCCTTTGATATGCGAAGAGCGAATGACCTGCGGCCATTCGCCTCGCAGGATTTCCGCCGCAGCGGAAATAAATTTTTAAGCAGTCCGAAGGCGAAGTAACTTCGCCTTCGGACTCATATTATTTCGTTTCGTCTATTCGCGACGGCTCAGACGCTTACTTCAGCTTTCCCTGCTCCCGCATGGCCTGAACGGTATCGGGCAGGCCCCACAGGTTGATGAAGCCGGTGGCATCGTCCTGGTTGTAGTCGCTCTCCTCGAAGGTGACCAGATTCTCAGAGTAGAGGGTCTCAGGAGAGGTGACGGAAGAGGTGATGATGTTGCCCTTGTAGAGCTTGAGCTTTACAGTACCGGTAACATGCTTCTGAGTGTCGAAGGCAAAGGCGGTGAGAGCCTCCCGCAGGGGGGTGAACCATTTGCCGTTGTAGATGAGGTCGGCAAAGTCAACCGCCAGCTTGCTCTTCATGTGCTTGGTGTCCTTGTCCAGGGTGATCATCTCCAGCACCTCGTGAGCCTTATAGAGGATGGTGCCGCCGGGAGTCTCATACACGCCCCGGTCCTTCATACCAACCAGCCGGTTCTCCACGATATCCAGGATACCGATGCCGTTCTCGCCGCCCAGCTTGTTGAGCTTGCGGATGATATCGCTGGCCTTCATCTTCTCACCGTCGATGGCAACGGGCCAGCCCTTCTCAAAGTCCAGGGTCACATAGGTGGCCTTGTCGGGAGCCATGGCAGGGGACACGCCCATCTCCAGGAAGCCGGGCTTGTCGTACTGAGGCTCGTTGGCGGGATCCTCCAGATCCAGGCCCTCGTGGCTCAGGTGCCACAGGTTCTTATCCTTGGAGTAGTTGGTCTCCCGGCTGATCTTCAGAGGCACGTTGTGAGCCTCGGCGTAGTCGATCTCCTCGTCACGTCCCTTGATGTCCCACTCTCTCCAGGGAGCGATGATCTTCATCTCAGGAGCGAAGCGCTTGATGCCCAGCTCGAACCGGACCTGGTCGTTACCCTTGCCGGTGCAGCCGTGGCAGATGGCGTCGGCGCCCTCTTTCTTGGCGATCTCAACCAGCCGCTTGGCAATGATGGGCCGGGCAAAGGCGGTACCCAGCAGGTACTCCTCATACTTGGCACCCATCATCATGGAGGGAACGATGACATCGTCCACCATCTCATCGGTGAGGTCCTCAATGTACAGCTTGGAGGCGCCGGTCTTGATGGCCTTCTCCTCCAGTCCCTCCAGCTCATCGCCCTGACCCACGTCAGCGGCAACCGCGATGATCTCGGGGTTATTGTAGTTCTCCTTCAGCCAGGGGATGATGATGGACGTATCCAAACCGCCGGAATAGGCCAGCACTACTTTTTTAATCTCACTCATGATCTTCTTCCTCCCAATTCTTTGGTTTGGCCCATCGGAGGGGCCTTCCTTTGTGTTGGCAATAGTCTACCACCGGAAGAATAAAAATGCAAGATTGAATTGGTATAATTATTCGGTATTTTCATTGTTCTTTCAGTACATAACGTATAAAAATAAATATTTGCTGTTTTATTCATCCGTTTATTTCCATTGTTTAGAATTATTATTCATCGTATCGCATTTTAAAATTATTGACAAACAATAATTTATATGGTATCTATAAGTTAGAATTATCGAATAACAATAATTATGGAGGTGCATACCATGAAAGCACGCCGTATAACCGGGCTGATCTGTGCCGCTGTTCTGGGTATTTTGGCCGGATTCTGGGGTGGAAGCGGGACTGGTGAGGCCTTATTTTCCCTGTCCACCCGGGCTGGCGAGGGACTGCGGGCGTTGTCCCTCACCGGATTTTTGGGCAATTTGTCTGCCTGGGCCATCATACTGGCTGTGAGTTCTCTGCCTCTGCTCCTGCTGAAGCTTCCCAAAGGACGGGGCGCACTCACCGGGACTGATACTCTGCTCCCCCTCAGTTCCCTGCTGATTTTTTTAGCCCTCTTCTTTTCTGTCAACCCCACCCTGCTCAGCAATCCACTGCCTGAGTACCGGATCTTGGGAGCGGCAGGCGGCGCCCTGTGTGCGCTGGTCTGCTGGCTGGTGCTGCGGCTACTGGAGCCTCTGGACCGCCAGGACACTGCTGATCTGGCCAGACTGCTGTCGGCGCTACTCACCGCTTGTGCCCTGGTGCTGGTCTTTGCCGTTGGTTTCCAGTCCACCTTCTCCCTTCTCGCGAAAACCCAGGCGATTCAGCAGGGAAATACCGGTGCACCCGCCGCTGCTCAAACCACCATTTGGATCCACGGCCTGCTGGCTCTGCTTCATGCCATCCCCAGTCTGTTGGGAGGAATCGTTCTGCTTTGGGGCAGTGATCTGGCCCGCATCATGGTCCACGAGCCTTTTGAAGCGGAATCCCTGGCTCAATGTGAAAAAACCGCCCGCGGCTGCCGTCAGGTCATCCAGACCGCCGTCCTGCTCTCCCTTGGAAGTAATCTTTTCCAGCTGATGGTAAGTTCCCTCCTCACCAGCCAGGAGTACTCCCTCTCCCTGCCCCTCTCCACTCTGGCTCTGGCTGCCGCTCTGTTCCTTTTGTGCCGCTGTATTCAGCAGGGCAAAGCACTTCTGGACGACAACCGCTCTATTATATAAGGGGACAGTCATGGCAATTACGGTTCATCTCAGCGAAGTGCTGAAGGCGCGGAACATGACCTCCAAGGAGCTATGTGCCAAGGTCGGCATTACCGAGGCCAACCTGTCCATTCTCCGCTCCGGCAAGGCCAGCGGCGTGCGCTTTCACACCATCAACAAAATTTGCTACTACCTCAACTGTGACGTGGGAGATATCCTGCGCTTCGACGGACGATTGGAGGAGGACGATGAATAAACGGTTTCGGACAGGCATTTTGATTCTGATTCCCGTTATCCTGCTGGCTCTGCTCAGTCAGATCTCCCTGGCCCAGCCGGAGGAAACTCACGCTTGGGAAAACCATCTGGTGGGTTTTTATCTGGTTCGGGAGACCATGAATTCCGGCCCAACCTCCATCGGCGATCCCAAGGCCGGCTGGGAGGAAAAAGGAAGCAGCTCTGTCAACGCCAACGGCCTCACCTTTTCCATTCCAGATATGATTCTCAAGGCCAAAACCGATGAACAGGGAGAGCTGTACTTTCCCAATCTGGAGGGCCGACGCTTTTTCTTAGCGAAGGAGTATTATAACCCCGGCAACCTGGAGGAGTTTGCCTACCGACTGTACTCCGACCTGGAATCGGAAGGCCTTCACATGGAAGTCACCGACCTGGGGACCAACCACACCGTCTCCGGCACACTCTACTACACCGCTCCCCTTAACGATCCGGCCTGGACAGAGGACAACCAGATTTGGGCTGCCTATCAGGTCTGGCAGGAACCAGACGGCACCGTCTACCTGGAGGATGGCGGCAACAGCTATGGCGGCACGTTGGATTGCAGCATGACCAAGACGGTTACTTATCAGGAGGCCCGCAACGGGCAGGCCACAGAGGAAAACACCCTGGACCTCACGATCAACTTTCGCTACATTTCCCGCCTGGAGCAGGTCACAGTGGAGCAATTTACCGCAGACAACCAGCCTGTGACCTCCAGAACCATTACCGCTCAAGAGGTGTTGAACGGCCTGTCTGAGCTCTCCATTTCTCTGGAAAGCAATGCCGCGTACACCCTTATCTGTGAGCATTATGCGGATGGCACCATGCAGCGCACCTTGCTGGAGCGGGAGGATGCCCCCGTCTCCCACACCTGCTGGGCGGCGGAGGAGAGCGGGCTGACCATCCCCCTGTTTCTTACGCTGGAGCCCTGACCGCCGCGCTCCCGTTCCTCACTTGCTGCCGCGCAGGCCAGATTCTGCGTGTTCACGGATCATAGGAGGAGAACAATGAAAAAGTTTCTGCGAAGGACCATCCCTCTCCTGATTCCCATTCTTCTGCTGGCTCTGTTCAGTCGGGTCCCTCTGGCTCAGCCGGAGCAAACCGTCCCAGAAGAAGCCCGTCTGGTCGGCTATTATCTGCTGCCAGACGAACTGGTGCCCCCCAACTGGGAATCTGCAGAAAACGGCTGGGAGGAATACAGTTCCCGCATAGCCTATATCAATGGCTTAGAACGCATCCTTCTGCCCCAGACTGTTCTGAAAGCCCAGAAAGACAAGGATGGGCAATACCGCTTTCCCGGCCCGGAAGGCCGCCGTTTCTTCCTGGTCCAGGAACAGAACATGGTGGACGGCAATCCGGAGGCAACGGTTGAGCTGCACTCTGACCTATCTCAGGATCGCTACGAGCACGGAATCAATGTCACAGAAAACAGCACGTCCTACATTTTATCCGGTACCCTTCACTACACCACCCCCCTCGCTCGTATAGAAGATCAGAGTTGGAGTCCCTACTACGTCTATCAGAGTTCCGATGGGACTGTTTATCTGGTCAACGAAGGAGGCGGCACAACCGGTGCGGGCGGTATCACATTGAATACGAAATATTCCGAAACGCTCGACGATCAAGTAACTCGGGAAAATATTCTGGATATCACCGTCAACTTCTCCTACGTCCCCCACCTGAAGCAAGTCACCGTAGAGCAGTTTACGCAGGGCCAGCAATCCATCACCACCCAAACCATCTCCGTCCAGCAGGTACTGGCGGGCCAGGATGCTCTGGACCTCACTTGGGAGGACCATGCCGCCTACGCTCTGGTTTCGGAGCAGGCCGACGACGGCAGCATCACCTACACCGCCCTGACCTCCAGCGAGGAAGAGGCTGTCCATACCTCTTATTTCCCCCTAGACAGTGGATTGACTACTCCCTGTACCATTACCATTGGTTAAAAAGAGCCGCCTGCAAAAACGCAGGCGGCTTTTCATATTCCAAACTTTATTCCGGGCGCTTGGCCAGCAGGTACCCTACGGTGAAGGCCAGGGGCGGCAGAAACAGTCCCATGATCTCCTGACTTGTCTCACGGGCAGCGTAGGTAATTCCACCAATCTTCTCCAGCACAAGAGGAACCCCTGTGGCCAGTATGGTTCCATCCAGCAACAGTCCCTGGAACACCGTAGCCCCCAGGCCATAATTCCCCCAGGCAGTGATTCCGTGATACACCGCCAGTATCAGGGCCAGGAGGATCACATCCGCTCCCGCGGCCATCCACAAAGATTTCACGGGGATATAAGGTCGCTTCTTCCGGGTCAGGCCGCCAGCCATCAAGGGAATGAGCAGTGCCACTAAGATAGCAGTAACGTCATACCAAAGATCGCTGGTACCCATAAAATACCACAAAATCCCCAGCATAATCCAGCCGAACAGCAGAACACTGGTCACTACGTGTCCCGCCCAGAAGCCCACCAAGGCAGGAATCATTTGTTTTTTCATTCCGGTCTGGCCTCCTCCACTGGAGGGTAGGCCTCCTCTTCACCCCAGGGTTGTTCCTGAATGCAGCCGTCCTCATCGATGCTCCCCCGCCACAGCACCTGGCTCAGTGACCGGTCGTAGCTGTCTTTCAGAGAAAGAGCCAGGGTGATCTGGTCTCCCGCCTTTAAATCCAGGCCGCTCAGGTCCACCTCCGGTCTCCAGTACATAGAAAAATAGGTATCATTTGCATTCTCCACACTGGCGCTTGGGATGTCCTCCACCCAGTGGTCCAGCTTGTCGTTGACAAAGACGCCTAGCTGGGCCTTCACGTAGATGGGTTCTGTGAGCAGAGACATCTGGTCGAAGGTCACGGTGTACTCCAGCGGCACTACGGTTCCTTTGGGCAAATGTCCTTTCTCCAGCTTTTTGTCCATATAGGGGGATGCGTAGAGTACCCGATGCTCGGGCTGCAAAGAGTATCCCTTCCGCATTTGAATGGCCTGTCCCACCGTCTGAGTGCGATTCTCTCCGTCTATCTGGAAGGTGAGAGAGAAGTCAATGGCGTCGCTGAGAGGACAGGTGATCCGGGCAGAAAAGTTCTCGCCCCCCTGGTTCTTCGCCTGAACAGAGACCGTTTCTCCCGCGCTGCGGGCAGCCAAAATCACTGGAGTGTCCGCTGTGCGCTGTCGCAGTTGGACGTTCAGGTCAAACGTAGCCGTATTTTCCCACAGATTTACCTCTACCGCTGTATAGTCGAATGACTCCACCAGACTGGTGACCTGCTGGAGGGCGGCATTCACCTGCTGCTCCACCGCGTCACTCACCGTGTTTTGAATCGTCATCATCTCATCCGTCATATTGCTGACGGTACGGTTGAGATCCCGGACCCACTGGGCGGCCACCGAGGCCAGCACCAGCACCACCGCTGCCGCCAGCACCCAGGGCCATTTCCGCCGCTGCCGCCAACCCTTAGGACGGGGCAGGGACTCAAGATACTTCTTTGCAATCGTCTCGGCCATCTCCAGCTGCTCCTGGGTCAGCTCCCGGCTGGGCGCGGTCTCCTCTTCCAGCTCCAGCAGCTGGGCCAGGGTAATGCCGAAGGCTCGGCTGAGAGCCACACAGTTATTTACATCGGGTAGGGCACTGTCGCTCTCCCACTTACTTACCGCCTGGCGGGATACTCCCACCAGTTCTCCCAGGGCCTCCTGAGACAGCCCCCGCTCCCGGCGCAGGGCTGCGATCCGCGTTCCTAATGTCATGATCTTGTCCCTCCTCTCTGGTTTGACGGTAGCAAAAAGGAAGGGAATCGGCAACCAAATCTCCCTTCCTTTTTGTCAACCAAAGCTTACATCGCCGGTTTTTCTAACAAATTGTCTGCTTACACCTTGGTCATATGGGCGGCGGCGGACTTGAGCATGAGCCGCTTGGTGCCCACGTTGTCAAAGGCGATCTCCACCAGGGCGTCGCCTCCCATCTTCTGGATGGACAGAATCATGCCCTGGCCAAAGGCCTTGTGACGCACCATATCTCCCTTATGGAAGGCGGACAGGTCGGCGCCGCCCTTGGGCGCAGCCGAGGCACCCATAGCCCGGGCGAATCCGCCGTAGTCCCGGCGCTGAGGCGCCCGGGGTTCCGGCCGCTGGTCATAGGGACTGCGCTCCGGCTTGGCATATCCGCCATAACCAGAGGTGCGGGAGGGCATACCGCCCCAGCTGTCGCCCCGATCCAGGAAGTTCCGCCCGGAGCGCTCCAGGTGCTCCGGGGGGATCTCCTCCAGGAAGCGGGAGGGACGGTTGGCGCTGGTGCGGCCAAAGAGCATACGCTGGCCTGCACAGGTGAGGTAGAGCTTCTCCTTGGCTCGGGTCATGGCCACGTAGCACAGCCGCCGCTCCTCCTCCATCTCGTCGGGCTCTCCGATGGCCCGGATGCCGGGGAAGATGCCCTCCTCGGCTCCCACCACAAAGACCACCGGGAACTCCAGGCCCTTGGCCGAGTGCATGGTCATCATTACCACGCAATCCTGATCCGGGTCGTGGCTGTCCAGGTCGGTGTACAGAGCGATTTCATCCAGGAAGCCTGCCAACGTAGGCTCGTCCCCGGCGTTCTCCATATAGCCCCGGATGGAGGTGAGCAGCTCCCGGATGTTCTCCAGGCGGGTACGGTCCTCCACCGTGTTCTTGGTCTCCAGCATGGCCGCGTAGCCGGTGCGGATCATCATCTCCTCATAAAACTGATCCAGCGGCAGGGTGGTCAGCAGCCCGGTCAGCTCCCCCATCAGGTTGGTAAAGGCCGCCAGCTTGGCCGCTGACCGCTCCAGTTCCGGATACATCCGGGCGTTATCGATGACAGCGTAGAGAGAGGCCCCTTCCCGCTGGGCAATGGCCTGGGCCGTCTCGATGGTCTTGGCTCCGATGCCACGGGGCGGGTTGTTGATGATACGCTGGAGGCGCAGGTCGTCCTCGGGATTATTGAGCACCGCCAGATAGGCCGTCATGTCCTTGACCTCAGCCCGGTCAAAGAACCGGGTGCCGCCGATGATGCGGTAGGGGATACCGCTGCGCTTGAAGGCGGTCTCCAACTGGTTGGACTGGGCGTTCATGCGGTAAAGCACTGCGTGGTCCTTCCAGACACGGCCCTTTCCGAAATCATCCAAAATCTGATTGGCTACGTACTGCGCCTCGTCGTTTTCGTTCATGGCAGTGTAGACCTGGAGTTTCTCCCCCTCCCCTGCCTTAGTCCACAACTCTTTGCCTTTACGGCCCTGGTTGTTGCGGATAACCGCATTGGAGGCCTCCAGAATGTGCTTAGTGGAGCGGTAGTTCTCCTCCAAACGGATGGTGCGGCAGCGGGGGTACTGCTTTTCAAAGGAGAGGATGTTCTCAATGGTGGCTCCCCGGAAGCGGTAGATGGACTGGTCGTCATCGCCCACCACGCAGAAGTTTTCATAGCGCCCCGCCAGGGTGGAGGCCAGCAGATATTGCAGATTATTGGTGTCCTGGTACTCGTCAATGAGAACGTAGCGGAATTTCCGCTGGTAATAGGCGCGCACCTCTTCAAATTGCTGAAGCAGCCGCACCGTGTGCAGGATGATATCGTCAAAGTCCAGGGCGTTGGCCTCCCACAGCCGGTGCTGGTAGCGGGTATACACCTTGGCGATTTTATTCAGGCGGTAGTCTCCACTCTTTTCGCACTGGGCGGCGTAGTCCTCTGCCAGCAGCATCTGATCCTTGGCCCGGGAGATGTAGCCCAGGACCGACCGGGGCGGGAACTGTTTGTCGTCCAGCTCCAGTTCCTTGAGGCAGTCCTTAATGACCCGCAGAGAGTCGTCGGTGTCGTAGATAGTAAAGGAGGAGGCAAAGCCCAGCCGCTCAATATCCCGGCGCAGGATTCGCACGCAGGCCGAGTGGAAGGTGGAGGCCCAGACGTCCTCCGCCTCAGGGCCCAGCATGGCGGACAGGCGGTCCTTCAGTTCCCCGGCAGCTTTATTGGTAAAGGTAATGGCCAAAATCGTCCAGGGAGCCGCAGGGTCCAGGGCACACAGGGAGACCATTCTGTCCCGGTCCCCCTCTCCGGTTTTGGCGTAGGTCTCCAAGAAGTCCAGGTCTTCCGGAGAGACCCATTCGGGCACTTCCGCACTGTCCGAACCCCGCCCGTAGCGCATCAGGTTGGCAATGCGGTTAATCAGTACCGTGGTCTTTCCGCTGCCCGCTCCTGCCAGCAGCAGCAGAGGTCCCTGCGTGGTCAGTACCGCCTTTTGCTGTTCCGGGTTAAGGCGGGCAAAGTCCCGGGCAATGGCCGCGCGGCGCGCGGCAGCAAAACGTTGTTCCTGTTGATGATCCAGCATGGTGATCCGTCCTGTCTTTATAAGATAATTCGTGTCCTTCATTGTACCGAAAACCCGTCCCCGGGTCAACCGTGTGCCGTACTTTGGTTTCCCCGCATTTTTTTGGTATGGTTTGTCCTTCCAGGGCATATACTTCCATTGAAAGCTCTTATTTTGCAGGGCATAAATCTTTATCTTGCATCGACACTTTCCTCCACCCTGGACAAGCCCATATTTTGCAACTAATTTGTAACTCTTTTTTCATTCCCATGTAATCGCTTCGAAACCACCATGACAGCCCTATTTGATATACTATTTATAATCCAAAGAATGAAAGGAGGGTTCCGCTGTGAAAAAGCTGATCCAGTCCCTGACTATTGTTTCCCTTCTTATCTTTCCTCTGGGCGCCGCCGCTCTGACCCAGTCTCAGCAGGAATCCCTCCCCGCCGTGTCTACCGAAGAGGTCCACGGTAATGTGCCCGCCCAGACCAATGCAGCTCAGGCTATGACCCCCGCTGTCCACGCTCTGGTGTTGGCTATGACGGAAAACCACCTGGACTACGACCCCAGCGACAGTGAGTTTCTGTGGACCAGCCTGTACTACATGCTCAGCCTTTACGGCCAGATGGATGAGCGGGCGGAATTCACCGACGACACCATGATTCTCCCCTCTGAGATGGTCCGGGACTATGCCGCCGCGCTCTACCCCGATGTGGCTCAGCTCCCCGAAATCCCCGCTCCCATCTCCCAGCGGATCGCTTACTTCGCTTCCGATGATTCCTATCATCTGGCGCGGGGCGATGAGGCTCTCATTCAGGTCACGGTGGATGACACTCAGACCCAGGACAATGGACAGGTAATCCTCTCCGGCCGGATGACCGCTCTGGAGGATGGCAGCACCCTGTACACCTTCCAGTCCACCTTGAGCCCCCGGGACACCATGTTTGGTTTTATCATTGATTCTTTGACTATCTCTGCGTGAGTTTCTCCTTTGGAAAGACGCCCGATGTGAAACCATCGGGCGTTTTTCCTGGCCTCTCCCGGCTTTCCCCTTGTGATTCCCGGTTTACTGTATTATAATAGCTGTGCGTTGGCGTCCGCACCGAGTATGCGGTCTGAAATTTGTATTTTTTGAGGTGTTTCTCTATGAACCCTGATATCCATGATTATATCCGTCCCGGCAAGCGCGCTCATTTGGTAGGCATCGGCGGCGTGTCCATGTCCCCTCTGGGCGAGGTGCTCCACGGCGCAGGGGTAAACATCACCGGCTCCGATCTCCATGAGAGTGCAACCGTGGCCCATCTGCGCTCTTTGGGCATTCCCGTGGTCATTGGCCACCTGCCCGAGAGCGTACAGGGAGCAGACTGCGTCATCCGTACCGCCGCCGTCCACGATGACAACCCGGAGATCGCTGCCGCCCGTGCTGCCGGTATCCCCGTCTTTGAACGAGCCCAGGCCTGGGGCGCCATTATGCGCCACTACCAGAACGCCCTGTGCGTGGCAGGCACCCACGGCAAAACCACGACTACCTCCATGTGCACCCACATCTTCCTGGCCGCCCAGCGGGACCCCACCGTCATGATCGGCGGCGTACTGCCCGCCCTGGGCGCGGGTCACCGGGTAGGAAAAGGAGACACCATCATTCTGGAGTCCTGTGAGTACTGCAACTCCTTCCTCTCCTTCTTCCCCACCGTAGCGGTTATCCTTAACGTGGATGCTGACCACCTGGACTTTTTCAAGGATTTGGAGGACGTAAAGCACTCCTTCCGCCGTTTTGCCCAGCTGGTGCCCCAGGGTGGCTGTGTGGTAGCCGACGGGGACGACGCCAACACCATGGACGCCCTGAAAGATCTGGACAAACCCATGCTCACCTTTGGACTGGAGCAGGGGGATATCCACGCGGCCAACCTCACCTGGAACAAGGGGCTGCCCACCTTTGATCTGATCTACAAGGGTGAGACTCTGGGTTCCATCTCTCTGCGTGTGCCCGGCATCCACAATGTGCGCAATGCGCTGGCCGCCGCCGGGGCCGCTCTGCAGCTGAATGTCCCCGTGGAGGCCATCCGGGAGGGTCTGTACGCCTTCGGCGGCGCAGGCCGCCGGTTTGAGCACAAGGGCGAGTACCACGGTGCGGTGGTCTATGATGATTACGCCCACCATCCCCACGAGCTCCAGGCTCTGCTGTCCACGGTGAAGACTCTGGGCTATCAGCGGGTGATCTGCGCGTTCCAGCCCCACACCTACACCCGTACTAAGGAACTCTTTGATGACTTTGTGGAAGTACTCAAGCTGCCTGACAAGGTGCTGCTGGCCGAGATCTTTGCCGCCCGGGAGACCGATACTCTGGGCATCTCCTCCAAGGACCTGGCCGACCGCATCCCCAATGCAGAGTTCTGCCCCACGCTGGAAGATGTGACGGCCCGCTTCAAGGAGCTGGCCCAGCCCGGCGACCTGCTGATCACCGTGGGCGCAGGAGACATCTATCTGGCCGGAGAGGCTCTGCTGAAGCAGGCGTAATGCCCTCTCTAATATTGACATAGAAACGCGGCGCGGAGAAGAATCTCCGCGCCGCGTCTGTCTTACACCTTATACATCTGGCTGATGTTCTCTATATACTCCGCCATGGCGTTCACAACGTTCTCAGGCTCCAGCACCTTGGCCCGTTTACCGAAACCACACAGCCAACCGAAAAACTGGGGACTGACTACCACCTGAGTCCGTACGGTGAAGTGCTCCTCATCCTCGGGCACCAGCATGACCTCCTGGCCCAGCCGGTCCAGCACCGCTCCCACCAGCCCCCGATCAAAACGCAGGCGTACCCACACCGGTTCTCCGGAAAACATGCCAAATACCTGCCGGGCATACAGTCCCATGTCCAGGGCCGCATAGACCTCCTGGCCATCCCTTGGCTCCTCGGTGGTGCCGATCTGAGCCATCTTGTCCACCCGGAAGTGCTTAATGATCCCGGCCTGGGAGTCAAAGCCCACCAGGTAGTAGTTCTCATCATCCCAAGTAAGGGCGTAGGGGCTGATCACATACCAGTCCCCATTCCGGCGCAGCTGCCGCTGCTTTTCCATGTTGTACTCAAAGTAGTGAAAGCGGATCTTTCGGTTGGCGGCGATGCCCCGGTGGATCTCATCCACGTTGTAGTAGATGGATTCGTTCATGGTCTTGATCCGGTTTTTCACAAACACCTGCCGGTTGAGCTCCCGGGCCTGGTGGACACTGGCCAGCCCCTCGATTTTTTTAATGAGGCTCATGGTCTTTTTCTGCGTGATGAACTTGGAGGACTGTACGCTGTCCACCAACAGCTTCAGCTCAGGCAGTTCAAAATCCCGTCCGGCCACATAGCAGCCGCTGTTTCTTCCCCGTCCCGTCTGCACCAGGTCCAATCCATAGGTGCGCAGGGCCTCCAGGTCGTCGTAGATGCTTTTGCGCTCGGCGGAGATGCCCCGTTTCCCCAGTTCCTCAATGAGCTGTGCCACAGTGACCGGGTGGTATTCATCGGAATAACGCAGAAGATAGTCCATAATATATAAGATTTTCAACTTTTGAAAGGGTGCGCGGGCCATGCCTCTCCCTGCCTTTCTTCCCGTCTCATCTGCTGTACGGTATCGTTGCTTTTAGTTTAGCAAAGATCAAGTCCAATAATATGGACTCTTTTATCTGCTTCCCATGTCCTGCGTTCTGTGGTACAATGGCTCCAACAGCCCGGGACAAAGGAGGCATATGGGATGAACCGTCCGGAGCACTACGAAAGTGATCTGCTGTTCTACTTTGACGGCAAACCACGGGAGTTCTCCCTCTATCAGAGGTTATTTGAATCCGTGGAACAGGCCTTCCCCGACGCTTCGGTCAAGGTACAAAAAAGCCAAATCAGCTTTTACTGCCCCAAACTGTTTGCCGCTGCCTCTATCCCGGTACGCCGGAAAAAGGACTGGCCCCGGGAATGTCTGCTGGTGACCTTCGGCCTGGAGCGGCAGGTGATCTCTCCCCGCATCGCCGTAGCGGTGGAGCCCTACCCAAACCGCTGGACCCACCATGTGGTGGTCTCCCAACCGGAGGAGATCGACGGCAAACTGCTGGACTGGCTCTCCCAGGCGTATCAGTTTTGCCAGATCAAAGGCTCCCGGCGCTGAGTTATATCCAGTATAGGGCAGACCGGCCGCCTTGGCAAGGTGCACAGCCGTCTGTTATCCCAACACTACGAGGACCACATATGCAAATTATAATCTCACCTGCGAAAAAAATGGTGGAGGACCGGGACAGTCTCGCTCCCCGGTCGGTTCCCCAATTTCTGCCCCAGACCAGACAACTTCTGAAGGTCCTGCGGGCCATGTCGCCCCAGGAACTCCAGCGTCTCTGGGGCTGCAACGATGCTATCGCCCGTCTCAACGTCCAACGGCTGGAGGCCATGGAGTTGGAGGGTGACCTCACCCCCGCGATTCTCTCCTACCAGGGGATCCAGTACCAGTACATGGCCCCCGGCGTGCTGGAATCCCAGGCTCTGGACTACCTCCAGGCGCATCTGCGTATCCTTTCCG
The DNA here is from genome assembly GCF_041925195.1 of Flintibacter porci. Classification (NCBI taxonomy): domain Bacteria; kingdom Bacillati; phylum Bacillota; class Clostridia; order Eubacteriales; genus Flintibacter; species Flintibacter porci. The sequence continues at coordinate 77,412 of NZ_JBHEVB010000009.1, read as the reverse complement.
GATTTTACGGGGTGCTTCGTCCCTTTGACGGCGTCACCCCCTATCGTCTGGAGATGCAGGCCAAACTGGCTGTGGAAGGGACAAAGAATTTGTATGAATTCTGGGGCGACCGTCTGGCACAAACACTGGCTGAGGAGGACGGCTGGGTGCTGAATCTGGCTTCCAAGGAATATAGCCGCGCCGTCACTCCCCACCTGCCCCAGGAGACGGAGCTGGTCACCTGCCGTTTCGGCATCTGGAAGGACGGCAAGCTGGCCGAACGGGGCACACAATGTAAAATGGCCCGCGGCGAGATGGTCCGCTGGCTGGCTCAGAACCAGATCACCCGCCAGGAAGACCTGCCCGCCTTTCAGGGGCTGGGCTACCGGTTTGACTCGAGTGCCTCTACCCCCACCGAACTGATTTTTTATACGGAAGGAGAATAAACCCAATGTTGGAAGTTGGAACGAAAGCCCCCGAATTTACCCTCCCTGACCAGGATGGCAATCCTGTTTCCCTGTCTGATTTTCTAGGCAAAAAGGTCGTGCTCTATTTCTATCCCCGGGACAACACCCCCGGCTGCACCCGCCAGGCCTGTGCCTTCGCCGGCGCATTTGGCCAGTTCAAGGCTTTGAACACCGTGGTCATTGGCGTGAGCAAGGACTCCACCGCCTCCCACCGGAAGTTTGCCGATAAGTATACCCTGCCCTTCACGCTCCTCTCCGACCCAGAGCTCACGGTGCTCCAGGCCTACGGCGTGTGGCAGGAGAAAAAGATGTATGGCAAGGTGAGCATGGGAGTGGTACGCTCCACCTATCTCATCGATGAGCAGGGCATGATCCAGGCAGTTATGCCTAAGGTCAAGCCGGACACCAACGCCGCGCAAATTCTGGAGCTTTTAAATCAATAAGATTTATTAAAAAAGCAGATCGGGCGAAAGCCCGATCTGCTTTTTTAATGACTGGTATCCTGATATTCCGAAGGGCTGATGCCCACCACCTTTTTGAATGTAGCAGAAAAGTAGGTGATATCTTTGTACCCCACCTGCTGGGCCACCTCATATACCTTGACCCGGCAGTCCCGCAGCAGCTCCATCGCTTTGTGGATGCGGTAGCGGGTGAGATAATTGAGCAAGGTGTAATCGGTCTCTTTCTTAAAGGTATGACTCAGATGTCCCTCGCTGATGCCGATAGACTGGGCAATTTCCGCCACCGTAATGTTGGGGTTGTCGTAATGCTCTCCGATATAGCTCATCGCTTGGAGCACATATTTGCTCTTGTCTCCCTTTTTCAACCCCGGGATGGCCGGCTCTCCCTGGGATGGTTCCATACGGCGGCGCAAAGCCTGCACGGCTTGTTCCAGTTCTCCATCATGAAACGGCTTGAGAAGAAAGTCCACTGCTCCCAGGCGCAGGGCGCTTTGGGCGTAAGCGAAGCTGTCGTAGGCGGTGAGGATAATGACAAAGGCGTTGTTTCCCGCCTCCCGCAGACGGCGCAGCATCTCGATTCCGTCCATTTTGGGCATCTTCAGATCGGTGATAATGAGGGTGGGGGCGTAGCGCTCAGCGGCCTGCAGGCCCTCCTCTCCGTTGGAGGCCTCGCCCACTACCACACAGTCCAGGGCGGCCCAATCCACTGCCAGCACGATGCCTTTGCGGATCATCTCCTCGTCCTCCACGACCAGCACCTTCATCATAACGTTTCTTCCTCCCTTCGCAGCGGCAGGGTAGCAGAGATCACCGCGCCCTGGCCCGACGGACCACAGGACAGATACAACCCGGACTCCTCGCCGTAATACTTACGCAAAATGGTATCCACATTATAAAGGCCCAAATGGCCTCGGGACAGCTCCCGGTCCCGATGGGCATAGGCTCCCGCCATTTCAGGCGGCAGTCCCTTGCCGTTGTCCTCTACGGTGAGTTCCAGCATGGTGTCGGAACACTGGCGGGCACGCACAGTAATGCTTCCGTCCTTTTTCTCCTCCAGGCCGTGGAGAATGGCGTTTTCCACGATGGGCTGCAGCATCATCTTAGGTAACAGGCAGTCCTCCAGCTCTTCCGGAATATCCGTATGAAACTGAAACCCGCCGGACAGGCGGATGGTCTGGATCTCAATGTACCGCTCTACGATCTGCACCTCCCGGCGCAGAGGGACAAACTCATCCGGCGAAATGCAAAGACGCAGAATATCCGCTAAGCTGGTGGACATAAGGGCCACCTGGGGCACCTGGTTGATTTTGCTGATCCACTTCATGGTATCCAGGGTGTTGCAGAGAAAATGGGGATTGAGCTGAGCCTGGAGCATGCGGATCTGCGCCTGGTTGAGCTCCCGCTGGTTTTCCACCAGTTCTTCCTGGTTGCGCTTTAACGCCTGCACCATTCCGTTAAACCGCCGGGCCAGCTCGCCCAGCTCGTCATCCCGTCCGGGCGGCACCTGAACATTCAGATTATTCTGCACCACCTCGTCCATGGCAGTGCGCAGACGCTGGATGGGGCGGAACATCTGGCGGCTGAGCTTCAGGCTCATCAACACAGAGATCCCGATACAAAACAGCGCACAGAAGGCGCTGACAGTGTACAGCAGGCCCATGGTGGTGCGGTTCAGGGCCTGGGGTGTTCGCAACACCAGATAGAGTCCGGTGGGCTGGTGGTATTCCACCTGATAGGAGAACTCATCCCCGCTGCCGCTGAGAGGCTGCCCCGCCAACAGCCGCTGACGCAAAACAGGGGCCAAAGAGCTGGCCAGACTGGGCTGGGCACAATACACCGGTCGCCAGTAATGACTGAGCAGGATCAGGTCGTTCTGATTTCCATAGGCTCCCTCCATCAGCTGGCGCAGACCACTCTGGTACAGGCTGACTACCAGATAGCCCGCCGTTTGACCGTCCCGGTCCTCCAGACATACTGCCCCCTGGAGCATGGGCTGGTTGGTCTGGGTCACATCCTGACAGGCGATGAGTTCCAGCTTTGTTTGCTCCCGCGCCTGCTGAAGCACCCCCCAGTTGGTGGGCAGCTGCTTTTGATCGGGCGCATTGTGGGTGGAATAGCGCCAGGTTCCCTGGGCGTCATACAGATCAAAGCGGGCATAGCTTCGGCTCTCCTGGGTGGCGCTGAACAGGCGGCTGTACACCTGGGTATCCTGAGTGTCCTGCTCCTGCAGCATTTGGACAAAAACCCGATCCCCCCGGATCTGGCTGGCCGCTTTGGAGAGTCCCTCGTAGGTCGTGTCCAGAATGTGGGCCGCTCCGGTAAGATAGCCCGCCGCCTCCGCCTGGGCCGCGTCGGTCATCCGCAGGCGAAAGATCTGCAGCAGCATAGCCGAGCACAGCAGCAGGGGTACCAGCGACACCGCCAAAAAGGCCACAAACAGCCGCCGGCGGAAGGAATGGGGCATGGATGTTCTCATAACTCCTCCTCCCCGCCCAGATAGAAAGCCCAGCTCATGAGCAGGGATTCCCGCTCCCGGCTGGCCCACTCCACATCGTAGTCCACCAGCTTAAGTTCAGACAGAGGAACCAGGGTTTTCCCAGTCTTCACATCCTGGCGCACCGGACGGCGGTAAAACTGCCGGGCTAACAGCTGTTGGACATCCAAACTAACGGTAAAATCCAAAAACTTCTCTGCGTTCTCCCGATGGGGCGCTCCGGCCACCAAGGCAGAACCGTCGGGAACGGAACTGGTTCCATCGGACGGATAAACCATCCCCAGGTCCTCCCCTGCTGCGATCCACTGCAGGGCAGTCTCCTCCAGGGTAATGCCTACCCAGTCGCTGCCCTGGGCCACCGCGCTGAGCACATCTCCCGAGCTGTCCAGCTGCCGGTCCTCCAGGCTGGCCGCCAGCCGAGGCAGACATTCCTCCGAAGACTGCTCCATGGCATCCAGGTAGGTCACCAGACTGGTGAAGCTGGATCCGGACACACCGGGATCAGCAAAGGCGATTTTTCCCCGAAACCGGTCGGACAGCAGATCGGACCAGCTGGTGAGCCAAGACGGGTCAACCAGCTTGGTATTATAGATCAGCACCACAGGCAGGGAGGAAAATGGGGTCCAAAGGTCCTTCTCCGAGCAGTATCGCTCCGGAATCTGTGCTTTTTCCGAACAGGCGTAGGGCTCCAGGCAGTCGGAATAGGACTCCAGACTCTCCACGCCGCCGCCAAACATCACATCGGCCCGAGGCGCCTCCCGCTCCTGCCGGATCTGCTCCAGAAGCTGGCTGCTGCCGCCGGTGACCACATCCACCCAGATTCCCGTGCGCTCCTCAAACTCCTTGACGATGGGCCACCAAACTTCCTCTTTGTGGGAGGTATAGATGACCAGGCGCTCCTCCTCCGGCGGTATATATGAGGTATCCACCGGCGTTGTGCTTCCGGCACACCCTGTAAGCAGGCACAGCAGCGCCGCCAATACGGCGCCGGTTCGTCTACCATTCACCTGCAGGCCCTCCCCTTTTAGAAATTTATCTAATTATAGCACGTTTTTCCAGTATCTTTCATTAAATTTCCACAAGATTCTCAGTCCTTCATAAAAAAACGCAGTTTTGTCCCCTGTTCATTTGGACTTGCCCCGAATACAATAAAAGTACCATAGAACGTGGCGGTAAGCCAAGTGTTTTTGTTATTTTTTACAAAGGAGGAAACATCATGAAACGAGCACTGTCCCTGCTTCTGGCCGCGTCCCTCAGCCTAAGTCTGGTGGCCTGCGGTAAGACCAACGATTCCGGCACTTCCGGGTCCGGCTCCGGCTCCAAAGCTCCCACAGAGCTCTCCGAGACTCAGAAGATCATTCAGGAGGCCCAGGGCATGACCCTGGAGGAACTGGCCAAAAAGGCTATCGAGGAGTCCAACGGAAAGACCTTCTACGGCGTGGGCAACTCCAGCCGCGGCAAGAGCGCCCTTCCCCTGTTCATTGAGTACCTGCAGACCATCGACCCCAATTACACCATGGAGTTTGATTGGCAGCAGCCCAAGAACAACAAGATCTTCGATCAGCTCACCTCTGACTCGCTGAAGGATACCGGCACCTTTGCCATGACCCTCATCCAGGACGGTAACCAGATCGAGTCCAAGATGGTCCAGACCGGCATTCTGGATACCTTTATTCCTAAGGAGTGGGCCGAGGCCAACAATACCACCGCTGAGGAGTATGAAGGCTTCCTGCCCCTGCAGACTCTGAACAAGATCTTCATGTACAATAACACCGGCTCCAAGACCTACGACAACTGCTGGGACTTCGTGGCTGAGGGCGAGCACGGTCTGTTCATGGACATCGACTCCGAGATCGTGGGCAAGAACTTCCTGTACATGCTCACCCGGGACGATTACGCCACCTGGCTGAAGGAGGCCTTTGATGCCCTCTCTGCCGACGAGCAGGCCTACTTCCAGCCCACCATCGACGCCATGGCTTCTGAGGCCGAGAGCCTGAACCTGGGCGAGAACGGCAAGTACGCTCTGGCTTGGATCAAGCTCTGGGTTGGCAGCTACAATGCCCAGACCGATGACGGCCCCATCTGCACCACGCTGGTTGATAAGTCCGCCACCGATCAGTTCGGTCTGCTGGTGTACTCCAAGCTGAGAAGCGTGGAGGAGTCCGCCTCCGTCTCCAAGAACAACATCACCGTGGCCGCTTACAACGACGGCTACACCGGCATCGGCGGCTTTGGCTACTGCCACTACCTGTTTCTCACCGACAACAGCCCCTTGCCCTGGACCGCCTGCGCCTTCATCGCCTACATGACCTGCACTCAGGACGGCTTCTCCGCCTGGGGCAAGGACATCGGCGGTTACTCCTCCAACCCCACCGTGGCGGCTGAAAATGAGGAGATCTATCACCACCAGACCGGCGGCATGGCCGAGGACGGCACCACCGTGGAGTTCGCAGCCCTCAACGACGCGGGTTACGACTGGTGGACCAAGGACGGCAAGCTGGTGCTGGAGGACCCCGAGTACTGCGCCTCTGTCTCCTTCACCGTGGGCAGCTGGATCGAGATGCTGGATAAGTACAGCGCCGGCTGATTTCTTTCCCGGAACCATTCGCCTGTCCGGGCCCTGCTTCCCCAAACGGTAATGTAAAAGCAGATCAAGGCGCCCTTGGACGCGCGTGACATCCGCCGCATCCAAGGGCGCTTTCCATCCCGGCAGAAAGGAGCCTGTTATGGATCAGATCACTGTTGCCCGGACCAATCGGTCCGCCGTGCGTCGGAATAAAATCAAAACCTTTTTCTCCAAACCCCACAACGTGATCCTGCTGCTGATGGGCATCGTGCTCACCTTCAGCACGGTGGCCCCCATCATCGCCATTGTGGAGGACACCTTCAAGATCCACCCCGGCACCATCGACGCCTACCTCACCGGAAAGGCTTCGGGGTATACGGTGGTCAACTACATCGACCTGTTCACCAGCGATAAGGCCATGATCAACCTGTGGACCCCCCTGCTCAACACGATCTGGCTGGCAGTGGGGACCTGCGTGGTATCCATTGTATTCGGCGGCCTGTTCGCCTTTTTGGTCACCCGCACCAATCTGGCCTGGCGCAAATACCTCAGTTCCATTTTCATCTTCCCCTACATCATGCCCCAGTGGACTCTGGCGGTGGTCTGGCAGAACATGTTCAACTCCAACGCCGTCACCGGAACCTCCAACGGCCTGCTGGCTGCCACTTTAGGCATCAATATGCCCCTGTGGTGGTGCAAAGGCCTGTTCCCCAGCCTGGTGGTGCTGGGCCTGCACTACGCCCCCTTCGCCTACATCCTTATTGGCGGCATCTTCCGCAACATGGACGCCAACCTGGAAGAGGCGGCCACTATTCTGGACACCCCCAAGTGGCGCATCATGTGCCGCATTACCCTCCCCATGGTCAAGCCCGCCATCCTCTCCACCATCCTGCTGGTCTTCGGCAGCGCCATGGGCTCCTACCCGGTGCCCCATTACCTGGGCCTGACCACCCTGGCTACCAAGTACATTTCCCTCAATTCCAAGTACACCGGTGAGGCCAGCATCCTGGCCATTATCATGATGGTCTTCGGCGTGGCTATCATGCTGCTCAACCAGCTGAGCCTCCAGAGCCGCAAGAACTATACCACCGTCACCGGCAAGTCCGGTCAGATCTCCAAGATCAACCTGGGCCGGGTAGGAAAATACGTCATCGCTCTGGTGCTGGTCGTCGTCACCTTCTTCACCAGCATCTTCCCCATCGTCTCCTTCGCCTTTGAGACCTTCCTGCCCAACCCCGGCGACTACTCCTTCCTCTACACCGGCGATCCGGACAACCTCACCACCAAGTGGTGGGTCACCGATGAAAACATCACCGAAAACGGCATGTACGGCCAGAAGGGCATCCTCCACAACGAGACCATCTGGAACGCCTTCAAGGGCACCATCTGGGTCAGCGTGTGCTGCGCTCTGCTGGCAGGCACCATCGGTACTCTCATCGGTTACGCCGTGTCCAAAAACCGACGAAGTAAATGGGCCAACTATGTAAACTCCGTGGCCTTTCTCCCCTATCTCATGCCCTCCATTGCGGTGGGCGTGGCCTTCTTTATCCTATTCTCCAACGAACATATCAACCTATTCAACACGTACACCATTCTGATCATCGTCGGCACCATCAAGTACATCCCCTTTGCCAGCCGCAGTTCCCTCAACTCCATGCTTCAGCTCTCCGGTGAAATTGAGGAGGCGGCCATCATCCAGAACATCCCCTGGATCAAGCGAATGACCCACATCATCATCCCCATCCAGAAATCGTCCATCATCAGCGGCTATTTGCTGCCCTTTATGACCTGTCTGCGTGAGCTGTCCCTGTTCATGCTGCTGTGCGTGCAGGGGTTCATTCTCTCCACCACCCTGGACTACTTCGACGAGATGGGTCTGTACGCCTTCTCCAGCGGCATCAACCTGATTTTGATCGTCACCATCCTGGTGTGCAACACCATCGTCAACAAGGTTACCGGGGCCAGCCTGGATAAGGGAATAGGAGGTTAAACCATGCCTGAGATCAAATTAGAACACGTGACCAAGCGCTGGGGCAAATTCTACGCCGTAGACGACCTGGACCTGGTCATTGAAAACAACTCCTTCGTCACCCTGCTGGGTCCCTCCGGCTGCGGCAAGACCACCACCCTGCGTATGATTGCCGGCCTGGAGACCCCCACCAGCGGCCGCATCACCATCGGCGACCAAGTGGTCTTTGACAGCGAGCAGGGCATCAACGTCCCGGCTAACAAGCGCAAAGTGGGCTTCCTCTTCCAGAACTACGCCCTGTGGCCCAACATGACGGTGTACGACAACATCGCCTTTGGTCTGTCCAACGTAAAGGAAGAACTCCCCACCGTGGACTTTGAAGCCAAAAACGCTGCCCGCCTGGCGGAAATTCTGGAAAATCCCGGTGAGGTAGTCAAGATCCTGGAGGACTGCCGGGACAAGAAGGGAAAGATCGATGAGAAGAAAGCTTATATCAAGCTCATCGACGCCTTTACTCTGTCCATCTACACCGCCAAAAAGCTCTACAGCTATCACCTGGAGCAGGGCAAGGATATGTCCGGCGAGATCGCCTCTCTCCGCGCCAAAGTGGACTCTGCCCGGAAGTCCCAGACCCTCAACGAAAACTTTGAGGTCATACAAAACGGTCAGGTGGTCACCCAGGTCCGCAAGCTCTCCAAGGAGGAGATCGACCTGGCGGTGCGCCGGGTCTCCCGCATCGTGAAAATCGGCATGTTCATGGACCGCTACCCGGCGGAGCTGTCCGGCGGCCAGCAGCAGCGCGTGGCCATCGCCCGCACCCTGGCCCCCAAGCCCACCGTGCTCTTTATGGACGAGCCTCTCTCCAACCTGGACGCCAAGCTGCGCCTGGAGATGCGCTACGAGCTGCAGCGCCTGCACGTGGAGACCGGTTCCACCTTCGTCTACGTCACCCACGACCAGATGGAGGCTATGACCCTGGCCACCCAGATCTGCCTGATCAACAACGGCGTGCTCCAGCAGTACGACGCTCCCCTCACCGTCTACAACCGGCCCAACAACCTGTTCGTGGCCGACTTTGTGGGCAACCCCTCCATCAACTTTGTGGAGGCCAAGGGAGCCCAGCGCCCCGACGGCGCGGTAGATCTGACCGTGTTTGCCGGACGAAAGGCCACCTTCTGTCCCAAGGAGAGCCTGGACCTCAACCAGTGGTTCCTGGACCGGGACGCCCGGCAGGCCGCCCAGGAAGCTGCACACAAAGAAAAAGCTGCCCAGAAGTCCTATGTGGAAAAGGGAAACAAGGACGAGACCTTCCGCTACCACATCTCCACAGTGGTAGAGTACGATGACTCCCTGCGTGAGGAGCCGGTGCTCACCAACGAGGACCTGGTACTGGGCATCCGGCCGGAGTTTTTGGACATCGTAGATGACAGCTGTCTGGAAGGTGAGATCTACGGCGCCATGCCCACCGGTATGGAATCCACCATCAAGGTGCGCATTGACGACTTCCTGCTCACCGGCGTCATCTTCGGCAGTTCCCTGTTCACCATCGGTGCCAAGGCTCCCCTGTCCATCTCGGGCAAGAACATCATGCTCTTTGACCGCAAGAGCGGCCAGTGCATTGCGGTAGGCAGCCTGGAATTTGAAGCATAATATTAAACATAAAAAATTGGGACGGAAGCATTGCTTCCGTCCCAATTTTTTATGTCTCTTACAGCCGCTGTTCCAGCTGATCCCGGATGGCCTCCAGGAAGGCCCGGCTGTCCACAGGATTGGCGGGGATATCGCCCTCCCACAGGCCGGCCAGGTCCTTGGTCATGGTGCCGCCCTCGATGGTGGCGATGCAGGCCTCATCCAGCTTGTCGGCAAAGGCACACAGGTCCTGAAGCCCATCCAGCTCACCCCGCTTGCGCAGAGCGCCGGTCCAGGCAAAGATGGTAGCGATGGGGTTGGTCGAGGTGGTCTCGCCCTTCAGGTACTTGTAGTAGTGGCGGGTGACAGTGCCGTGGGCGGCCTCATACTCGTACTTGCCGTCGGGAGAGACCAGCACAGAGGTCATCATGGCCAGAGAACCAAAGGCAGTGGAGACCATGTCGCTCATCACGTCGCCGTCGTAGTTCTTACAGGCCCAGATGTAGCCGCCCTCGGAGCGCACGACCCGGGCTACTGCGTCATCGATGAGGGTGTAGAAGTAGGTGATGCCGGCGGCGTCAAACTTCTCCTTGTACTCCTTGTCGAACACCTCCTGGAAGATGTCCTTGAAGGTGTGGTCATACTTCTTGGAGATGGTGTCCTTGGTAGCAAACCACAGGTCCTTCTTGCTGTCCAGAGCAAACTGGAAGCAGGAGCGGGCAAAGGAGTAGATGGAGGAATCCTTGTTGTACTGAGCCTGGAGCACGCCGGGGCACTCGTAGTCATAGACGGTCTGGCGGGAGAGCTCCTTGCCCTGCTCGTCGGTGAAGACCAGCTCGGCCTTGCCGGGGCCGGGCACCCGGTACTCGGTGGCCTTGTACACATCGCCGTAGGCATGACGGGCGATGGTAATGGGCTTCTTCCAGTTCTTTACCACGGGAGAGATCCCCTTGACCATGATGGGAGTACGGAACACGGTGCCATCCAGAATGGCCCGGATGGTGCCGTTAGGGGACTTCCACATCTGGTGGAGCTTGTACTCATCCATGCGCTGGGCGTTGGGGGTGATGGTGGCGCACTTTACCGCCACGCCGTACTTCTGGGTGGCCAGGGCAGAGTCCACGGTCACCTGGTCATTGGTACGGTCCCGCTCAGGCAGGCCCAGGTCATAGTACTCAGTTTTCAGGTCAATATAAGGCAGCAGAAGAATGTCCTTGATATCCTTCCACAGAATTCGGGTCATCTCGTCGCCATCCATCTCCACCAGAGGGGTGGTCATCTGGATCTTATTCATGGTCAAACCTCCAATAATTTTGAAGTAGTTTTACAGGATCATAGCCACAGCAAAGTTGTACACCGCACTGACGCACACGCTGATGGGCACAGCCACAAACAGCAGGCGGTTAAAGAGCTTGTTGCGCTCCTCGTCGTTGCCGTAGGAACCCAGGATCAGGCTGCCGCCGGAGGAGAAGGGGCTGATGGCGCTGCTCTGGGCACCCAGAACGGTGCAGGCAAACAGAACGGCGGGGCTCAGGCCGGTAGAGGCGGCCAGGGCGGGGATGAGGGGGAACAGAGCGGGGGTGACGACGCCAGTGGTGGAGCTGAAGAAGCTCATGAAGGCGGCCACGATGCTGAAGGCGATGGGCACCAGGAAGACAGGCACGTTGTCGCCGATCCAGGCGGACAGCTGCTCAATGGTACCGGCCTCCACAGCGACTGCAATGAGCATGCCGGCACCGGCAATCATCAGGATGGTATTCCAGGGCACCTTGGCAATGATCTCCTTCTGAGGAGCCAGATCCAGCAGCAGGGCAATAACGGTAAAGATCATAGCCACCAGGCCCACATCGATCTTGCCGCTGATGGAAGCGATCAGCTCGTTGGAGGGCAGGATCATCTTCAGCACGGGGAAGACCAGAACCACCACCATCATCAGGATCATCAGGTTCAGAGTGGTGCGCTGCTTGGGCTCAAAGGGCTCAGGCTTGCGGAAGGTAATACCCTTGCCGATATTCCGGTTCTCCTTAAAGCCAAAGCGGAAAATGGTAATCAGAATGAGAGAGAATACGATGGCAAAGCCAAAGATGGTCATCTCGGTGGAGAAGGAGTCCAGAGGAGTCAGAGAGGGGTCCGCCTCGTAGGCGGTATCAATGAGGCCGCGGAACACCACACCCAGAGCCGCGGTGGGGAAGTTACCGCCGGCCAGAGCGCCGCAGTTGATGGCTACCGCGCCGGTGAGCTTGTCCATTTTGGACTCCTCACAGATGGCCATGGTGATAGGAGCCAGGAAGGCCAGAACCGTAAAGTAGGCCGCACCCATCACGGACAGAACCACAGCCACCAGGAACAGGGCGTAGGGCAGCATTCCAGGGAAGCGGCGGCAGGCGTACAGCAGGCTGCTGGACATCTTCTCCAGCGTTCCGTTGACGGCGGCAAAGTTATAAAACAGGGAGACCGCCAGGATCACGAACATGGTGCTGGTAGGCCACTCAGCGATCAGGTCCTTGGTCTTCATACCCAGCATGAAGCAGCCGATGATATAGGCAAAGGCGATACAGAAAAAGCCGGTGTTGATCTTGGTCTTATACCCCAGCACTACGGCCAGGGCGATGGCTGCAATGATCAAAATACTCACAGCAAATTACCTCCCTGTTTCTTTTCAGTCCTCCAGGCCCAGCAGCCCGGCGGGAATGGTATGAGTCATATGGTAAACCTGTTCCTCGGGGATACCGTGGTCCACCAGATACTGCATGTACTCCTGCAGCGCCAGTTCCCAGTGGGGGTTCTCCACCTGGCCGCCATCGGTATCCACCATCACGTGCTCATAACCCACGGTTTTGATGATCTCCAGGTTGGAGGGCAGGTTGCTCTTGTACTTGCCGCCGCCCATGTTCTGGGCGTAGCAGCGCTCCAGGATCACGTCGTAGTCCTTGACCATACGCACCTGATCCTCCACGCTCATGTTCACAAGCCACCACTCCGGGTGAGTGACCACGATCTTCTTGACTCCGGCCTTACGGGCAGCTTCCACCACCACAAAGCACTCCTCCGGAGAGACGTGGGCAGTGCCCAGCACCGCATCGTGGTCCTTGACCAGCTGGAACACATCGTTCATCTCAGGAACTACTTTTCCGTCCCGGACGACTTCCACACACTTCTTCATATCCAGATTCAGTTTTTCAATGTGGTTGCGGGCGGAAGCGGTAGGCAGCCAAACTACTTTGGCGCCCAGCTTCAAGGCAGTTTCCACCGCCACGGGGTTGATTCCGCCGATGACCTTGTTCATGGTAATGCTGCCGAACATAGTAAAGTTGTTGTTGCCGTGGTTGACGCGCTGGTTGTAGGCGTTACACAGGTAAGCCCGGTCCATGGTCATACCCTGATGGGTTTTGATGACAATGGCTCTGGCTCCCACCCGCACTGCCGCATCGGTGAGCTCAAAGTCGTCGTAAGCCCGGTGGCGCAGATCCGGATTGGTATGCACGTGCATGTCGATAACGCCTTGCAGAGATACTTTGTTCATGTGTCCGCTTCCTCTCCCTGTAAATTATTTTTGGGCAAATTCACTCGAATTCTCCCTTGTGTTTCTTCTATGTTTCAGTATATACTACATCTGTTATTTCGGAAGCGGCTATAATTTAATAGCTCCCATCGGGAAAACCGATGGGAGCTGAGAAAGGAACTTCTATGGAATTTCGAGATCTGCACTATCTCCTTGCCATTGCCCAGGCAAAGAGCATCTCTAAGGCCGCCCAAGGGCTGTTTATGTCCCAGTCCAGCCTCAGTCAGGCTCTGCGTCTCATAGAGGACGAGCTGGGCGGCAAGCTCTTCACCCGCACCTCCACCGGAGTGCGCCCCACCCAGGCAGGAGAATTGATGATCCAGCGGGCACAGAAAATACTGGGTGAATATCACCAAACTCAGCAAATGATCCAGGACATGGAAAATCTGGAGGCCGGCCGGGTAGATTTCGGCATCAGCACCTTCCGGGGCGGCTATCTGCTTCCTCCTGCCCTGTGCCGCTTCTGCCAACGCTATCCCAATATCCAGGTGGAGATTCGGGAGGAAAACAGCATGGCACTGGAACAGCTGCTCATTGAGGGACAGCTGGATTTGGCTCTGATCGCCCTCCCCCCAGTGAAGCTCAAAGATCAGGTGGAGCTGCTGCTGCAGGATGAGATCCTTCTGGTGGTCTCCCACGACCACCCTGTCAACGCATTGAGTCGGGAATGTGTGCTGGATACCGGAGAGATACGCCGCTATGTTGAGGTGGAAGATACCATGGACTACGATTACATCCTCAGCGACTATGACACCATTCTTGGCTCCCTGAGCCGGGCGGCTTTCTCCCAGCGCGGACTGGTGCCCAAGGTGCGAAACGGCAACCTCACCGCTCCCTTTGCTGCCGCCATGGCCAGGGCTGGTCTTGGCATTGCGTTTACCTATCGCTCCTGCCGGGAGGACTACCCCCACACGCAGTACTACTCTATTGGACCGGAAGGGGTCTTTCTGGATCTGGGACTGGCCTTTCCCCCTGGGAACTATCGCTCCCGAGCCGCCCTCGCCCTGGCCGACACCTTAAAGCAATACTATCAGACACCTTGATCCCGCAGCCCGGGACGCGCCAACGCCTGTCGGGCGGTGTTCAAAAACTCTCTGGCCAGGAAGGACAGGTCCTCCTTTCGACGGTATCCGATGATGATCTCCATCTGGCTGAGTGGATCATCCAAAACGCAGTTGCAGGTTTCTCCTCCTGTTGTCAGGCGATTGATATGATATTCTGACAAAAAGGTCACCCCATAGCCGCAGGCCGCCAGACGGTAGGAGGCCTCCAGGTTCTGGGTCTCCAAAATCACCTTTGGCTTGATCCCTGCATTATGAAGAAGCTGGCGCTCGATCTGCCCGGTGTGCTGGCTGGGCAGATGGAGCACAAAGGGCATGTCCGCACACCGCTTCAGCCCGATGTGAGCCTGGCCATCCCGGTCGTAGCGGATATAGTCTGCCCAAGGGGTATCGCTGCCCACCACCAACATCATCTTTTCGTAGCCCAGCGTCTCATACTCCAGATGGATGGGAAAGCTCGGTTTGTTGATGATCACCAGATCACAGGCCCCTGCCTGTACCTGATTGACCAGCTCCTTGGAGTGCCCCTCAGTCAGCCGGATCTCCGCCTTGGGGAAACGCCAGTGAAAGGGCGGGATGCAGGTGGGAATAATGTGGCTTCCCCGACCTACCGGCACGGCCAGCCGCAGCAGACCGCAGCCGGTCTCATTGACACTGTTCATAGCCGCCATCATTTCTTCCCGCTGGTGCAGCAGCTTTTTCCCCTCTCGGACCAGTACTTCACCCTCCGGAGTCAATCGAATCTTTCTGCCTTCCACATGGAAAAGCACCATATCCAACCTCTCCTGCAGATGCTTTAAATACTGGCTGAGGGTGGGTTGAGTAATAAACAGGGACTGTGCCGCTTTGGTAATGGACCGCTGCTGCTCCACGGCGCACAGGTACTCAATATCCTTAAATTCCAGTTCCATGCTCTCTCCTCACATAGCATATTTTTATTGATAATAACGAATTACATTGGTCTAACCTATATTTTGTATTATAAACCCCAATTTGATTCTTTACAACGCCGTTGTTATAATTTTGATCACAAAGCGGACCAGATTCCCATAAAAAGCACTGCGTGAGGAGGAAATTTTTATGATCCAGTTGTCTGAACACGGCGTGTATCTGCTCCATGGCGAGACTGTGATAGATGAGACTGACCATCAGCAGCTCTCCGGCCGCCTGGGCAACGTCCCTACCAAGGATGAGGCCAGGAAGGGCACCATGGCCCACTCTATCCTGAAGGCCCACAACACCGTGGACGACATGGAGCAGCTCTCCTTGAAGTTTGACTCCATGACCAGCCACGACATCACCTACGTGGGCATTATCCAGACCGCCCGGGCCTCCGGCATGAAGGAGTTTCCTCTGCCTTATGTGCTGACCAACTGCCACAACTCCCTGTGCGCCGTGGGCGGCACCATCAACGAGGACGACCACATGTTCGCCCTGTCCGCCGCCAAGAAGTACGGCGGCATCTACGTCCCCACCAACATGGCCGTCATCCACAGCTACAACCGGGAGATGATGTCCGGCTGCGGTCGGATGATCCTGGGCTCCGACTCCCACACCCGCTACGGCGCTCTGGGCACCATGGCTGTGGGCGAGGGCGGCGGCGAGCTGGCCAAGCAGCTGGTAGGCCGCACCTACGACATTGCCTATCCGGAGGTCGTCGCCATCTATCTCACTGGCGAGCCCAAAAATGGGGTCGGTCCCCAGGACGTGGCCCTGAGCATCATCGGCAAGGTGTACGAGAGCGGCTATGTAAAAAACAAGGTGATGGAGTTTGTGGGACCGGGCGTCAAAAACCTGCCCGTGGAGTTCCGCAACGGCATCGACGTGATGACCACCGAGACCACCTGTTGGTCCTCCATCTGGACCACCGACGAAAAGGTGAAGGACTACTTTACTCTCCACGGCCGCCCTGATGCGTATGCAGAGCTGACTCCCGCCGACGTGGCCTACTATGACGGCTGTGTGTATGTGGACCTGTCCACCGTGGAGCCCACCATCGCCATGCCCATGCACCCCAGCTATACCTACACCATTAAAGAACTCCAGGAAAACGCCGCTGACATTCTTCACCTGGTGGAGGAGCGGGCCAACAGCCAGATCGCCAAGACCGCCCATCTGGATCTTATGAGCAAGCTCCACGCCGACGGCCACATCTACGTGGACCAGGGCATTGTGGCCGGCTGCTCCGGCGGAACTTATGACAACGTGTGCGCCGTGGCCAACATTCTGGAGGGTCAGAGCTGCGGCAACGGCACGTTCAAGATGAGCGTCTACCCCGGTAGCATGCCCGCTTATCTGGAACTGGTGAAGAATGGCTCCATTGCCAAGCTGGTGGAGTCCGGCGTTATCATCCGGGAGTGCTTCTGCGGTCCCTGCTTCGGCGCGGGCGACACCCCCGCCAACGGCGAGTTCTCCATCCGCCACACCACCCGCAACTTCCCCAACCGGGAAGGCTCCAAGCCCGGCGAGGGCCAGATGGCCGGGGTCGCCCTGATGGACGCCCGTTCCATCGCCGCCACCGCCCGCAACGGCGGCCGCCTCACCGCCGCCACCGAGCTGGATGTGGACTACTCTATCCCCGCCTACCACTTTGACGGCGGCGTGTATGCCAAGCGGGTGTACAACGGCTGGGGCAAGCCGGAACCCGAGGCTGAACTAAAATTCGGCCCCAACATCAAGGATTGGCCCAAGATGCCTGCCCTCAGCGACGACATTCTGTTGAAGGTAGTCAGCCGCATCACCGACCCCGTCACCACCACTGACGAGCTCATCCCCTCCGGCGAGACCTCCTCCTACCGCTCCAACCCCCTGCGCCTGGCTGAGTTCACCCTGTCCCGAAAAGACCCGGAGTATGTAGGCCGTGCCAAGGCTATCCTGGCTCTGGAGAAAAACCGGGCGGCCGGCAAGGCCACGGGCGACGAGGTTGCTTCCGTCTACGAGGCCCTGAAAACTTCTGGCCTCAATGTCGATCCCGCCAACACCGTCATCGCCAGCACCATCTATGCCAACAAGCCCGGTGACGGCTCTGCCCGGGAGCAGGCTGCCTCCTGCCAACGGGTGCTGGGCGCCGGAGCCAACCTGGCTCTGGAGTACGCTACCAAGCGCTACCGCTCCAACTGCATCAACTGGGGCATGCTGCCCTTCCTGGTCAAGTCCGCCGATGTGGTGGAAAACGGCGACTGGGTCTTTGTCCCCGGTATCCGCAAAGTACTGCTGGAGGGCGGCGAGGAGGCCACCGCCTACGCCGTTCATGACGGAACGGTTACTTCCTTCCCCGTCTCCCTGGGCCATCTCACGGCACCCGAGCGCCAGATCCTGGCCGACGGCTGTCTCATCAATTACTACCAGCACTCCGCCCGGAAATAATCTGTTTGTCCCCGGAAGATACTGTCTTTGTATCTTCCGGGGATTTTTGTTTCCTTCTGAAATTCAAATCCTGCTGATTAGAAAAGAAAAATTGACGAACCAAACAAAAATATAGTAGTATTGTGAGTGACACAGAAGAGGGGGCCATGCTCCCACTGTGATCAAATGAACCGAAATCACATTAGGAGGCCTCTTCATGAATCGAACTGTACTTCGCCCCCTGGCGGCTATCCTGTTAGTCTGCTCCCTTACTGCTTGCGCTCCTGCTTCATCTAACAGCGCCCAGAGCAGCAGCTCCACTTCCAATGCTTCTTCCTCTCAATCCCAGGCCGTCACCTTTACCGATGATCTGGGCCGCACCGTCACGGTGGAGCGTCCCCAGCGAGTGGCCGCTCTCATCGGCAGCTTCGCCGATATCTGGTGTCTGGCCGGAGGACAATCCACCCTGGTGGCCACTGCCAACGACGCCTGGACTTCCTTTGACCTGGGACTGGATGAGTCAGTTTTAGACCTGGGTGCCATCAAAGAGCCAAACTTTGAAGTGCTTCTCTCTGCCCAGCCCGATTTTGTCCTGGCCAGCTGCAACACCACGGCCAATGTGGACATGAAGGATTCCCTGGAGAAGGCCAACATCCCGGTTGCTTATTTTGACATTCAGAATTTTACCGACTATCTGCGCATGCTGGAGATCTGTACCCAGCTCACCGGATGCCCGGAGCGGTATGTCCAATACGGCGAGGAGATCGGCAAGGAAATCGATCAGGCGGTGGCCCGTCAGGACGGCTCTCAGCCCACCATTCTCTGTATGCGCGCCACCGGCTCCAGCTGTAAAGTGAAGGGCAGTACTGACTTTCTGCTGGGCGAAATGCTGGCCGACCTGGGCTGCATCAATGTGGCCGACCAGGACAGCGCTCTGTTGGAGGACCTGAGCCTGGAAGCCATTATGGCCGCCGATCCCGACTACATCTTTGTCGTCCTCCAGGGCTCCGATCCCACCGACGCCCAGCAGACTCTGGAACGCACGCTTCTGTCCAATCCCGCCTGGCAGAGCCTGCGTGCGGTACAGGAGGGACGGTTCTATACGTTGGAGCACTCTTTGTACAATCTGAAACCCAACGCGCGCTGGGGGGAGGCCTATGAAAAACTGGCAGACATTCTCTATCCGCAGTAATTCCCGTACCGTCAAGGTATTTGCATTTCTGCTCCTGCTCACGGTGCTGGCCGCTCTGGCCAGCATCTGTTTTGGTCCGGTGTTTGTCTCCCCTGCTCTGCTGCCCAAAATCCTGCTGGGACAGCTGACCGGTACAACGCAGGCCAAAATCGTACTGCTGGCCCGCCTGCCCCGCACCGCCGGGTGCCTGCTGGCTGGGATGGCCCTGGCGGTGTCCGGTGCCGTGATCCAGAGCGTACTGCACAATCCCCTGGCCGCCCCCAACATTATCGGGGTAAACTCCGGCGCCGGACTCATGGTGGTACTGGTGGGGGCTGTGGCCCCCTATGCCCTGTGGCTGACCCCTCTGGCCGCCTTTTTGGGAGCCCTGGTGGGGGTACTGGTGGTTCTGTTCATCGCAGAGCGCACAGGAGCCAGCCGCATCACCCTGGTACTGGCCGGTGTGGCGGTATCCAACATTTTCAGCGCAGGCATTGACGCGGTGATCACCTTCTTTCCCGATGCGGTCCTGGGCTATTCCGACTTTCGCATCGGCGGCCTGACCAATCTGTTCTTTGACAAGCTGCGCCCCGCTTTCTGGGTCATCCTGGTTGCCATGATCCTGCTGCTGTCTCTGACCAGCGAATTGGACATTCTCGCCCTGGGTTCCGATACGGCCCGCAGCCTGGGACTTCCGGTCAAACAGTTTCGTCTGCTCTTTCTGGCCCTGGCTGCCGCCCTGGCAGGAGCTGCTGTCAGCTTTTGCGGCCTTTTAGGCTTTGTGGGACTTATTGTGCCCCACATCATGCGCCGCTGTATCGGGGAAGACAGCCGCCCGCTGCTTCTCTCCTGTGCCCTGGGAGGTGCGGCTTTGCTCACCCTGTGCGACCTGGCCGCCCGGCTGCTCTTTGCCCCCTTTGAGGTCCCGGTAGGCATCGTACTGTCCCTGGCAGGAGGGCCATTCTTTATTTGGCTGCTTCTTCGGCAGAGAGGAGGCCGCATCCATGATTGAGCTTCAACATGTCAGCGCTGGGTACGGCTCCAAATTGGTGGTAGAGGACATCTCTCTCGCCCTGCGCCCCGGTCAGGTGCTTACTCTGCTTGGCCCCAACGGCAGCGGGAAGAGCACCCTTTTGCGCACGATTGCCGGGCTCCATCCCATGGCCGGCGGTCAGATCACCGTGGACGGTGTACCGGTCAAGGAGCTGACCCGCCGCCAGATGGCCCAGAAAATCACCTATATGCCTCAATCCCGCACCATCCCCAACATCACCGCCCGGAAGATGGTGCTCCACGGCCGTTTTCCCTACCTCTCCTATCCCCGACGCTATCGCAAGGAAGATTATGAGGCCGCCTGGCGCGCCATGGAGCGCTCGGACGCCTGGGAACTGGCGGACAGCCCCGTACAGAGTCTCAGCGGCGGCCAGCGCCAGAAGGTCTATCTGGCCATGGCTATGGCCCAGGAGACCCAGACCATTCTGATGGACGAGCCCACCACCTATCTGGACATTCAGCACCAGCTGAGTCTCATGACCGTAGCCCAACAGATGGCCGGACAGGGCACCGCAGTGGTCCTGGTCCTTCACGACCTGTGTCTGGCTCTGCGCTTCTCCGACCGCTGCGTTCTGCTCCAGGAAGGGCAGATGGTACAGCAGGGCTCACCGGAGGAAGTCTTCCAGTCCGGCGCCCTGGACCAGGTGTTCCAGGCCCATATCCGCCGGGTGGATACTCCCAACGGCTGGCGCTATTACTACGACTGAAAGGAGGCCCGTTCATGGCCTACTTTCCACTTTTCATAGATCTGAACCAGAAACAGGGATTGGTGGTGGGAGGCGGCGCGGTAGCTGCCCGGAAAATCCGCACCCTGCTGCCCTACGGCCCTCACCTCACCGTGTGCGCTCCCTCCGTTCTCCCGGAGCTGGAGGCTCTGCCCGGTCTGACCCTGCGGCGGGAACCCTTCTCCCCCGCCTTGCTGGAGGGTGCTTTCTTTGTGATTGCCGCCACCGATGACCAGGAATTAAACAGCCACATCGCCCGACTGTGCCGAGAGCGAAATATTCCGGTGAATGTGGCCGACCCTGGAACGGAAAGCACTTTCCTTTTCCCCTCCGTGGTCCGGCGGGGACCTCTGACTGTGGGCATCTCCACCGGCGGTAAAAGTCCTTCCGCTGCCCACTATTTGAAAGAGCAGATTGAGGGGCTGCTCCCCGACAATCTGGAGGCCATTCTTCTTTGGATGGATGCTGCGCGGGAGGAACTGAAAGGCAGCGCACTGTCCCAGCCTCAATGCTCCACCTGTCTCTCCCGGCTCTTTTCCGCCGCCCTCCAGGCCGGCGGTCCACTCTCCCGGGAGGAGACGCAATTTTTACTCAGCTTTGAAACGGAGGAACTTCCATGAGCCAATCTACCGGCTGCGTCTATCTCATCGGCGCAGGCTGCGGCCAGGCCGACTTGATCACTCTGCGTGGACTGGAACTGCTGCGCCAGTGCGATGCAGTGGTCTACGATGATCTCATTGCTGACAAGCTGCTTCAGGCCGCTCCGCCCCAGGCCCGGCGCATCTACATGGGCAAGCGGCTAGGCCGCCATTCCGCTCCCCAGGAGGAGATTTCTCAAACTCTGGTGGAACTGGCTGGACAGGGCCTGCGGGTGGCCCGGCTCAAGGGCGGCGACCCCTTTGTCTTTGGCCGGGGCGGTGAGGAGGCGCTGGCTCTCCAGGCGGCAGGCATCCCCTTCCAGGTAGTTCCTGGTATTTCCTCCTCCATCGCCATTCCCGCCATGGCAGGCATCCCGGTGACCCACCGGGGGATGAGCCGCGGTTTCCACGTGGTCACTGCACATACCGCCCAGGGAGGCCGGGATGACTTCGACCGTCTGGCCAAGCTGGAGGGCACTCTTGTATTTTTGATGGGACTGTCCCACCTTGGAGAGATCGCTCAGGGACTTATCTCTGCCGGCCGTTCTCCGGAAACCCCTGCTGCTGTGGTTTCCGGAGGCTGCGCGCCTCACCCGGCTACGGTCCGTGCCCCGCTGGGACAACTTGCTGCGGCCGCGGAACAGGCAAACGTCCAGCCTCCAGCGGTGATCGTGGTAGGGGAAACCGCCGCACTGGATCTTACTTCTTCCTCCGCCCGACCTTTGGAGGGAGTGCAGGTGGCGCTGGTAGGCACTCCCATTCTTCAGCAGCGGCTGAACGACGCTCTTTCTCCACTGGGCGCCCGCTCCTTTGCTGCTCTGACCTCTCAATTGGAGGAACTGCCCTGCTCGTTTGACCTGAACACCTTGTGTGACGGCGCCCCCCGCTGGGTGGTACTCACCAGCCAGAACGGAGTGGACTGTTTCTTCCGCCGTTTGAAGGAACAGAACATCGATCTAAGAAAGCTCCACGCCTGCCGCTTTGCCGCCATTGGCAAGGCTACCGAAGCCTCCCTGGCTAGCCATGGCATTCATGCTGACCTTTGTCCCCCGGTCCACACCACGCAGGCTCTGGCCCAGGCTCTGGTGGACGCCGTCCCCCAGGGTGAGCCGGTATATCTGTTTCGCTCTGCTCTGGGCTCTCCGGAGCTGTACCGCCGTCTCGCGGAGCACACCCACACAGAGGACATCCCCCTCTATACTCTCCGCGCCCCGGAGCTGGACTGTACTGTTTTGTGCTCACAGGTCCAACAAAGTGACTATCTTGTATTTTCCAGTGCCAGCGGGGTGGACTTCTTTCTGAAAACCTTTGGTTCCATCCCAGAGGGTCCTGTCTGTGTGTGCATCGGTCCAGTCACCGCCCAGGCTCTGGCCCCCCACTGCAGCACGCCTCCTTTGATGGCGGGAGATATCTCCGCCTCTGGTATCCAACAGACCATTCTGGACCATTGGTCTGCCCACAAGTAAGAGACCGTTTGACCACCTATACAAAGAGGGCCGCACAAATTGTGCGGCCCTCTTTAAATCGCATTATCCAGATTCTCCTGTAGATCGCCCTGCATCAAGTGTTGGGCAATGGCTTGGTTCAGTGCCTTATGGGTGTGATAATCTCGATGGCGCCGTCGTAAAGGTCAGGGATGTTACGGGTGCGGCAATCTGCAAAGATGTCGATGGAGCGGAGGGCCAGCCGCTCGTTTTCGGTATCCACTTCATAGAGGATGACCGCTGGTTCACCCTCCGGTGCGCCCTCCCAAAAGAGCTTGATGTACTCGATCTTGCCAAGATAAGTCCGCATCGCTTTTTCATCGGCACAGGCTACTCGGATCATTTTGGCCAGCATCATCAAATCGTCGATGTATTGGGAATACACGCAGAACACATCCTCGTCAGAGTCGAAGTGAAACAGACCCACACCGCTGTTGTTTTCCTCGAACTCCCGTATCACGCCCCGGACCAGCCGCTCCCAGTCTCCGCTACTTCCAGTCAGTCCCAGCCGACGGAATTCTTCCGTCCGGAATCCATCGTTGATTTTAAGCAGAAGAGAGAGCGCATATCCTGCTCCCTCGCCGGGCAGGAGGGTGCGCACCGAAGCTACCCGGGCGCGCAGGGAAAGCACTGGGTGCAGATCCAGCTTTCGTTCTGTGTGGGCATCATTGCTGAAGACACCGTAAAGGGCGATTCCTGCCCGTGCCCAGGAACATGGCTGAGGCGGCAGATTCCAGATGCCGTAGCTTGCCTGGATGTGGATTGCTCCCGTGTCCAGGCCGTGGGTCTTGAGCCATCGAACTGTTGCGTAAAATCGTTCTAATTGCGTGCAGGTAAAGGACATATCCTCCGCTTCCAGGCTGTCCGACACACACAAATGGGAAAATACCCCCTCGATATTCAGATTTGGCAATTCATATAAATGTTGCAAAGCCTTATGGTCCTCCGCCGGAATCCCCAGGCGATGCATACCCGTATCCAAAGCCAAGTGGACTGAGAGCGGCACACCTTGGGCGGCCAGCGCTCGGCCGTGATCCTCATCTGCTACCGTCTGGACGAGCTTCCACCGGCAAATCTGGAATGCCATACCCGGCGGCGTGTAGCCCAGAATCAGGATTTTTCCCTGGATACCCGACCTCCGCAGAGCGATTCCTTCCTCCAGGCAGGCCACTGCAAAGGCCTTCACTCCCTCTGCTTCCAACCGCCGGGCCACAGGGATTGACCCATGTCCATATGCATCAGCCTTTACCACAGCCATCAGGTAGCAGCTGGAATCCAAGGCTGCCTGGAGGGTTCGGGCGTTATAGGCCAAAGCGTTCAGATCCACTTCCCGCCAGGCCCGACTTATTTCCTCACGCATATCCCGCTCCCCCTTCCAAAATCCGGGGCGGCTGGGCCACTACGGTGCATCCCGCCGGAACATCCTGACACACCACCGCTCCTGCGCCGATCTTTACTCCGTCGCCGATGCGGATATCCCCCACCAGCACTGCACCCGCTCCGATGAGACACCCATTTCCCACAACAGGGGCCCGACGCTTTACCTCCCCGATGGTGACATTCTGATAGATCCGACATCCCGCGCCTATGGTGGCGAAACGGGAAATATAGACTCCGTGGAGTCCGTGTGGCAGCAGCGGTTCTCCCAAGATCACAGCGCCGGGCCCCACATAGCCTCCGTGCCGTCGGGCGCTGCGGTTGAAGAAAAAAGTTAAAATATCCCGGATCATCTTCCGCTTTGCCCGGTTCCGCAGGCGGTAAAGGCACCAGAAGCCCGTCATTCGGTCTCCTTTGGACCAGTCAGTAAAAAATTCCCGCAAAGACACGACCTCTCACCTCCAGGTGGTAACCACAAAGCCGCCGCAGTTGTCCTCCGACACCTGACAGTAGCTTCCGGGTTCTGAGAGCAGATCCTCACGGACTGCCTCGTTACAATACCAGATATGGAACATGTGGGAGGCTGCGCAGACAGTCAGAGGCCGCTGGGAAAAGTCTCGGCGCAGTATCTCCATGTATTCCTCCAGAACGATCCCCTGTTCAGCCATGAACCTCGCATGGGGCACGCCCACATAGCGGAAATGCCATGGCTTGCAGGCAATACCGGTGACCGCCTCTTTCCCGGCGGGATAACGCAGAATGAAGCCATAATCCGCCGCCTGCTTCCGGAAGGCACCGCACACACCGCTATAGGGGAAATTGGGGCGGATAAAGTCGATCTCCTCCGATGCCAAGCCCAGATCAATGGCCAGACCGGTCTGATGTTCGCTGCACCCGGGGAGGGCCACATACTGCCGAGTAAACGCCTCTCCTTCCTTGACCAAAGTATCATCCCAGATGGCCTGCTGCTCCTCTTGGCTGCGCCAGCCGGATACTGGAACGATGACATGTTCGCCTCCTACCGCCCGGATGCAGGCGTTGAGGAGTCCCGCTGCCCGCCGCTCCAGCTGGACCCCTGGCCAACGGGGATCCACGCAGACCAAGTCCGGCGAGGCGGAGGTTGCCATGGAGTGGGCAGCGTTTACCAGCAACAGAGCGCCGGTGGTCCGTATAAGAGTTCTCATACGCCCACCTCCGCCTCGATGATGCGGGTGATGAGGGTGGTGAAATCCAGCCCCGCCGCTTTCATCATGTTGGGATAGCGGCTGTGGGCGGTGAAGCCGGGAATCGTATTCACCTCATTGAATACGATCTCCCCTGCCGGTGTAAGAAACAGGTCCACCCGTGCAAAGTCCTTGCAGTCCAGTGCACGGTAGATGGCCTTGGCCGCCGCCTGGATCTCCGCCGCCTTTAGGGGGTGAATGCGAGCGGGGCAGTGGATAGCGGAGGTTTTCAGGGTGTACTTTTCTTCAAAGTCGAAGAAGCCCTGGGAGAGTTCGATCTCATCCACCGCGCCCACAGTGAGCTCATCGGTACCCAGTACGGCACAGCCTACCTCGAAACCTGGGATAGCCTCCTCCAGCAGCAGTTCCCGGTCGTTGGCAAAAGCGGCGGCGGCCGCCCCGGGCAGCCCCTCTGGGCCGGTGACCCGGGTGATACCAAAAGAGGACCCAGCCCGGACGGGCTTCACGAAAAGGGGATAGCCCAGTTTCGCTGCTGCCGCTTTGATTTCATCCATCCCCGCGCTTCGGCGGAAGACTACACTTCGGGGCACCTTCACTCCGGCCAGGGCGGCCAGCTTGTGAGCCCGGTCCTTGTCCATACACAAGGCAGAGGACAGCGCGCCGCAGCCGATAACCGGGATCCCTGCCAACTCCAGCAGCCCCTGGAGGGTGCCGTCCTCCCCGTTCTTGCCGTGGAGCACCGGAAAAGCTGCGTCAAAAGACAGTTGGGTGCCACTACCGTCCAACAGGAGCAGGTGGGACACTCCCCGGCTGAGGACCAGGGTACAAGGGACACATTCAGTTCCCTGCCAGCGATCAGCGGGGATGTTGTCGGGTGCGCCAGTGTAATAGAGCCAGCCGCCGCTCTGAGTGATGCCCACCAGCAGGGGCTCAAATCTACTCCGATCCAGGTGGGTCAGTACCGCATGGGCTGACTGGAGAGACACACCGTATTCGGTGGAGCAACCGCCAAAGAAAATCAAAATACGGTTCATACACAAAAACCTCCTATCAAAAAGCGCCTTGTTTCGCTACCAAAATGGTAACAAAACAAGGCGCCGCGTGTATGAACACTCTCTTTTAAAATTACTGCAATTTCTTGTAGAAATTCTTACAATTTTCTTACCGAGGCAAAGTAACCGTGAAGAGCACCTCTTCTCCCTCACTCCGAGCGGTAACGGTGCCACCGTGAGCCTCCACGATCTCTTTGGCGATAGCCAAACCCAGTCCGGCGTTTCCGGTGCGGGTGCCCCGGGAGGTATCCAGACGGAAAAACTGCTCAAACATCCGGGCAAGCTTTTCCGGGGGAATAGTAGGGCCGGCGTTGCAGAAGGTCATCACGATTTTTGTCTCTTCTGCCCGGGCTGCCACTCGAAGAACTGAATCGGAGTAGGCATAGTGGCAGGCGTTATTGAGCAGATTATCGAAAACCCGGGCTATTTTGTCCGAATCACAGACCGCCCGCAGCTCCCCGGGCAGGTCCAACTGGCAGGTCATCCCCCTCTGGGCCAGGACCGGTCCAAACTCGCTGCACATCTGCTCCAGCATCCGCTTCAGATCGGTGTCTCCCTTCTCCAGTTCCAAATGGGTAAGGCTGAAGCGGGTAATATCAAAGAATTCATTGATGAGGTCCTCCAACCGCTCAGCCTTCTCCAAGGCCACACCGGTATAGCGCGCCCGCATGGCCGGGGAGAGCTCTGGCTCGTCCCGCAGAAGGGTGAGGTACCCGATAACGCTGGTAAGGGGTGTTTTTAGGTCGTGGGCTAGGTAGACCACCAGGTCGCTTTTCCGCTGCTCGGCATCTATGGCCGCCTGAGCGGCCCGCAGAGCCTGTTCCCGGGCCAGATTCAGCTGGTCCTCGGCATTTTTTAGTCCTTGCGGCAGACGGATCGGAGCATCTGTAGGATGGGCCAGTTCCTCCGCCCCGGAGAGCAGCCACTCCAAATCCCGGGCAGAGCGTGCAATAAAATAATAGCTGATGACCACCCAACCCGCCAATACCACCACGATGCAGACGAACACGATATAATCCCGCACCCAGTCAAGAAATTGATAGAGGGGATTGTTCTCATACCAGGTAAATCGGGAGCACACCAAGAAGCCCAGCAAAGCCAGGGCGATCACCGCCGTCACCCAGGCAGCCAGAGCCAGCAGGTAAAGCGCCCAGGTACGCAGGCCAGCCCGTTTTCCCCGCTCTTCCCGCTCTTTTTGAATCCGCTGTTTACTCAATGGTATATCCCACCCCCCAAACCGTCTTGATAAATTTCGGCTTGCGGCTGTTCTCGTGCATCTTTTCCCGCAAGCGGGCGATGTGGCTCATAACAGTATTGTTGCTGTCCATAAACTTTTCGCCCCAAGCTGCCTCAAAAAGCTCCTCGCTTGACACCACCTGGCCCTGCCGGCTACACAGGTACCAAAGGATAGAAAATTCCAAAGGTGTAAGGGAAAGCTCTTCCTCAAAAAGAAAGCACTTATGATTGGCTTTGGAAATCTGTAGTCCCCGAATGTCGTACTCCTGGGGGATCTCCTCTCCACAGCCGCTGCTTGGGTTGTAGCGGGTGTAGCGCCGCAGCTGGGTCTTTACCCGCGCTACCAACTCCAAAGGATTGAAGGGCTTTGTAATATAGTCGTCTGCCCCCAGGGTGAGGCCGGTGATTTTGTCCATATCTTCCACCTTCGCGGTGAGCATCAGGATGGGAAAGAGATGCCTCTCCCGGATCTTCTGGCAGAGCGTAAATCCGTCCATATCCGGAAGCATCACATCCAGAATGGCCAGATCCAGCCGCTTCTGCTCCACACATTCCAGCGCCTGTGTGGCAGTATAAAATTTGTGGACTGTGTATCCTTCATTTTTCAAATAGACATCTACCAAGTCGGCAATGGCTGCCTCATCGTCCACAATCATGATCTCTGCGCTCATCTTCATGATCCCGCCCATCCATTGGTCTGACAGTTCGACCCGCAGGCCGTCCTATTGCCTCACTATACCACAAACGCCATGACAGAATCAACTTTGCAAAGGCGTGTTGTAGGTAATTTACCCTTGTCCTACGGTCACCTTCTATTTTGGATTTCTCTGAAAAGTGTTCATCCTTTTCTTAGCACCATTTCGTTATACTTATGTACAAGGTGGTGAGTCGATGGAATACAGCGACTTTGATTTAATACGCGGCATCAAATCTGGTAACAGAAGTGCGCTGGATATTTTGATACGGCGTTGGTATTCCCGTATCTACGGATATACTTTTAAAATGATTGGGTATGAACAAGATGCTTATGATATCACCCAAGATGTGTTTGTTGCTGTGATACAAAACATAGGAAGCTATCATCCTTGGAAAAATTCAATAGCAATATTTTTACGATCGCACACAATAAGTGTATGGGCGACTTTAGATTTCACAACCGAACTCTATCGGTTGATACCATATCAAACGAGCAAAGCAATTTCTCTCCATAGCTTGACGACATAGTTCTTGATGCCGTTTCTATCCAAAAAGCTTTGGAGAAACTTCCTACCATACAGCGCGAAATAATTTTTCTTTATATTATTGGGGAAAATAGGACCATAAAATAGAGCTTAAAATTGACTTACTACGAATGCAGACATCCGTCTCGGTACGATTAGACTGAAATGGATATCCACGTTGATTGACCAGCCAAAACATTTCTCAGACGTACTGTAAACCAAGTTCTCTCTAAAATCCGGTCTGAAAAGGCGCATTCGTTAACTACATCCTAGCCAAAGTTGCTGAATAAAAATAACAAAAAAAGACAAGCGTTCTTACAGCGCTTCAAATGCTATAAGAACACTCGTCATGGTGCAGTTGAGCAATCCAAATCCGAACCTGTTTTCTGATCGGCCAATGCGGTTTTGAGGTCATCAAAAGTGATGGTCGTTGTCCCTTCCTTGTAGTTGAAGGTTATCACCATTTTGTCATCGTACAGGAAAATAGCGTTGATAAAAGTGTCAATCAGCATCTTACGGTGGGACTTTTGCCGTACATCCAGTTTGCGGAAGCGTTGGAGCCAGAAGGTCATAAACTCGGCGCTGACCTTGGGCTTTGCCAGCTTCTCGCAGGCAATCTTGGTTTCCAATTCCTCTTTTGTGGCCTCAAGTTCTTCCAGACGGCTTTTCGTAGACTTGGTTAAGATTCCCTGCTGGATGGCATTCAACAGATTTTGAATGGCCGTGTCCGCCTCCCGCAACTGCTGTTCATAGAGGGGAAGATTGACATTCTCCCTGTCCTGCAAGTCCATCAGCATAGACACAATGGCCTCTATCGCCTCATCGTCCATCACCATTTTCATGGTTTCGCTGACTACCAAATCTTCAATCCATTCTTTGCGGACAGACTTCTTGTGGCACTCGGTGCGCTTCTTCTTGACGGACACGCACTTATAGTAGTGATGGACATTCCCTGTGTGGCTGGTGCCACTCTCGCCACAGAGATAGGCCCCACAGTAGCCGCAGAATAACTTGGTTGTCAGTAGATAATCGTCCTCGGCCTTGTGACGGGCCGGGGCCTTTTTGTTCTTTGCCAGTTTCTCCTGCACCCGGTCAAAAAGGTCTTTGGGGACGATGGTGGGAATACCGTCCGGCACCACAATGTCCCGGTAGGTGTATTCTCCGATATAGCGGCGGTTGTTCAAAAGATGCTGTACGCTATTGTAGGTCATCTTCTGGCCACGTGTGTTCTTCACACCCTGCTCGTTGAGCCAGTCACGGATGGCTGTCATGGTGGCTCCCTCGTCATAACGCTGGAATGCCTCCCGGACAAAGGGAGCGGTAAGCGGGTCAAGCTGGAAGCACTGGTCGCTATCAATCAGATAGCCGATAGGACGGGTTCCACCGTTGTACTTGGATTTTAAGGCGTTCTCCGTCATGCCCCGCACTACCTTTTCGGACAGATCGGCGGAGTAGTATTCGGCATAACCCTCCAGCACGCTTTCCAGAATGATGCCCTCGGCCCCGTCGGAAATGACCTCGGTGGCGGACACCACCTTGACCCCGTTCTTTTTCAGAGCGGCCTTGTAGCGGGCGCTGTCGTAGCGGTTGCGGGCAAACCTGTCCAGCTTCCAGACGATAATCATATCGAATAGGCGCTTGCCGCTGTCCTTGATCATGTTCTGAAATTCCGGGCGGTTGTCGGTCTTGGCGGAAAAGGCCCGGTCAATGTAGTGGCGCAGGATGGTAATGCCGTTCTTCTCGGCAAAGGCGGTACACTCTCTAATCTGGCCCTCAATGCTTTCCTCCCGCTGGTTGTCGGAGGAATAGCGGGCATAGATAACGGCTTTCATATTCTCACCTCGCCGCTTGTTAAAATACCCATCATTTGACTTGCCTGCACGATCCGTTCAAAAGCTTCTCTTTGTGAGCAAGTTAGATTTGCGTGCATAGAGGGGTTCCGGTAAGCCATAAAAGCACCCTCAAAGATAGACTTAACACCTTTACGAAAATTAGCTCCGCTTATTTCTGATGTATCGCAAAACTGATAGAAGCCATTGTCTGAAAGTAATGCACCAATTAAACCCGCTGCATCTTTAGGAATAGGAGAGTTGGGTTTCCCTTCCTTAAACAATTCTCGCATTCGAGTTTCAACTTCTTTAATGGCGGCTTCACAGGCGGCGGCAAAATGACCATCACAAAACAGCCCTTTTGAAACAGCAATGATTCGAGGGTGAATGTCCTGCCAAAACCGAGTATCTATCGGTTCCGAAGAAATGTGTTTGATAATTATGAAAAGCTCTCCAAACGCGGCTGAATTCAACAGCATCATGCCATAAGGAGGCTGGGGAACAGAAAAAAGTATGTTCTTTATCTCTAATAATTCATGGCCATAAAATGGGTATTCGTACTGAATATTTGTCGAAATCGTCTGCAACTCATTTTGTATTTTCCAACAATCGGTTTGTAGGAACGCTGGTAAGGCTCCTGTTGAAAGTTGGGCGTTGGTACGCTGTAGCCAGTCTTTTATTGCAGAAATTTCTCTTTCATATATAACCTTCATTCTCCATCCTCCATCATGCGGAACAGGGTTTCTTTCAATTTCTCATTCATGGGAGATTGCGGATCAAAACACATCTCAATAAAGCGGCGCATTTCCTCACGCTCTGGAGCGGCTTTGGGCTTAAATGCGTATGTTACCCCTTGAGGCTTGTCCGTTCGGGCAAAGATATAATCCAAAGATACATCAAAGTAATCCGCATAGCGACGGAACAGTTCTACAGGTGGGGTGGACTGGCCATTCTCATAGCGGTTGATACTGGACTGTGTGGAGCCGATAGCCTCGGCCATTTTTACCTGCGAAAAACCAACACTTTCCCGCAGAGCCTTCAAACGATTACCCACTTCTTTCATCTTTCAACCTCCTATCCGGGTTAACTTTATTATAACCCGAATAACGTGAATTTTCAACTCAGAAATAAAATTTTCTCTATGCGTTTTCTCCCATCTCGGCCCGCAGGCCGAATAAAGAAACGGCGCAGACCAGCCCACCATTCATGGGCTGATCTGCGTCGTTTCTTTGGGTTTTGGATGGGGTGCGGACATAGATGCAGAAATGCAATCTGTGGCCACACACCGACAAAATCGGGGGTTTCCAAAGGGGGCCTATGCTCCCCTTTGGCACACGACCTTGCTTGCAAGGTGTAGTGTGTTATACCTGCTGGCGCGGCTGACAGGGGAAACGGGGTGCGATGCGGTTTGCACCCAGTTTACACTGGCAGGAAAACGGGCAGGAGTTTGTGAGCGGACGGGAAAAAATCCTGTTCGTTTTCAGAGAGCGGCGGTAGGTATATGCGTCGTACTTTTGCACAGGGCACAACAGACATGAATTATCGCGGCAGCACTTTTACCAACGTTTCGAGTCGATCTTTATTTTCTTGACGAGTCCTTTTTCTATAACCCAACTTATCGCAGATATACTCGATTTTTTGAGCAAAAATATCCACACTTAATTTGGACATACACAACTCACCTTCTTCATTCCTCGAACTTGTGTGCCACTGTTGCTCATCGTCCAAAGGATGCTCTGGTCGGAAATCATATATGTTAAAAATCTTATGCTCAATTTGGGTTATCCACGCTGCCCCCACCTCAATTAGTGCACCCCATGATTTCTTTGTATTGTTGCTTGTAACAAAAATCACATATATCTTTTGTGTTGAATAACTATCGACGAAGAAGTCACGAAGATAATCATAAATTCCAGATTTTCCAACGTCGCCTTCCGGGATGCGCGACACTTCATCATCGCAGTTTGTATATATAATATCCTCTGGCGGCACATTATTAAATACAAGCATATTATATACAACGTCAGCCAAGTCCTTATCGGGATATGTCTGGCTTATTAAAATTTTCTTCTTCTGAGTGTCAATTATACTCTTGATACCCATATCCGGGCTGTTAGAGTTAATCTCTTCGGAAAGTATTGATTCTACTTCATTTGCCTTGTCAGTAGAAATCCCAAATCGAGTTGATATTTTTTGCGCTGCTTTTTTAGCGGTGTTCTTTCGAAAAGAATCAACGGACCGGCGAAAAGATGCTTCACTCTCTCGTTGCTGTTCTAATTTCTTTTCTTCTTTTTTCTTTTTTCCAAGGTTGACAAAAACATCCCGCTTTTTCAAAACATCTGGAAGTAGCGTGTTTCGAACATAATCCAAAACTGCTTGATACCGTGGGTCGTCAGATTTATACCCTTGTCTATTACTGAGTGCCATATCTGGTAGCTCAGTAAGTTCAAAAATATCTACATGAAGCTGGCCGACCACATATACTTCCGGCAATTTGTTTTGACCGACAACCGGGAGAATATTGAATTCTCCCATTTTCTGATTAGCGTATAATGAAATAAAGTTGTCCGGGAAATCCGTCAACTCCGCTTTTCGTCCGCGCGTTGATGTATATGTACCTATCCAGCCCTTAATTTCCACGTTGTAGTCATGTTCGACGTTTTCTTTGTCTTTCATTCTGATAGGGACAGTCGCTAAGGGCCTATTATCTAAAAGGTCTGCAATTCTTCCCGGGAAAGGTGTTTTGAAATAAGACTCTAAGTGTTTGAACTCATCTCCTAAAGTTATTAACGTAGATAGTTCTGAAATCATTTCCTTATCGAAATCTTCTATAATTACCGTCTCTGTGCCGCGACATAAATGAATTTTGAAGTCTTTATTAACTAACGGGAATATTTTCAGAAGGTTTCTCTTTATGGCCTTTAGGGTGCTATGTAATTTATACTGAGGACTTTGCATCACAATTGAAGTCCCGTTACCAGATATTTTTTCAAAGGTTATTTGTTCATCTGTAAGTGGAATAAGCAAATTATTCTCACCTATATGGCGTGAGAGTATAAAACCAGACTTTTCTCCATCATTTATCGTCTTAACAAGTACATTCTCGGATACGGAAAGTGCCGCCAGCTTGCCAACTCCTTTCCGCCCCATTTTCTTCCTATTAAGCGGCGTATAAGAATCCTCTTTGCTGTTTCGTGATACGGCAGCCACGTTAAGGTATTTCTGAACATCCCCTTTGGCATAAGACATCCCTTTTCCATCATCTTCAACCGTAATATCATCCTTATTAGCGATGATATACACATTATGTGCATCAGCGTCATATGCATTTGCAATCAGTTCGGCCAAAACGTAGTAAATGTTAGTGTACAGACTTGGCCCAAGCAATTCCAGAATACGCGGGTCAATATTGAGTTTATACTCCTTGTTCATTTTTATTCACCGCCTTCTTTCTCATTTTTGGCAGGCTGCTAATTATACTTTGTCCGATGATTTCTCCAAGTCTTGGGGGTACGGCATTGCCTATGTGGCGGGCAATTTTCCTGATTTGAATCGGCTCTTCAGGTGGAACGAACTGATAGTCCGGAGGAAATGACTGCAAGATTGCTCCTTCTCGAAGAGTAAGTGCTCGATCTTGATCAGGGTGTCCAAAACGTCCAGTCCCATATCCAATAAATTGCGTTGTTATCGTTGGGGATAGATCATCCCACCTCATACGACCATATACCGATGCATATGTTTTACCCTTTTCTGATTTGTGGCACTTTAACTTTAATGCATCGGGCCAATCGCGCCAAGTTCCACCTGGACGAGAGTTCCTTATTCGCTGCAAATTGATGCTTGACAATGCTGGCGCGATATGCAGTGCATCATCCTTATCTGCTTCTCCTGCTTTAACTTCTGGCAGGTTTCCAATTGCCTCTCTCACTGTTATATATCGCTCATGCGTCGGTGTTGGAATCTTTATTTCTTTTCTCTTTGACGCCAACAAAATCAGACGTTTACGCCGTTGAGGCACACCGTAATCCGCCACATTAACCACATCATAATTGACCACATAGTTCTCCTCTTTGAGAGTGTTAACAAAATCTAAAAACACCTTTTCTTTTTGAAGTTCTGGAACATTTTCCATCGAAACAATATGCGGTTTAACCTCTTTTACCAATCTGGAAAACTGATATAGTAATTTCCAATCTTTATGATTAGAGCGGTGCTTTTTATCCTTTTGATGACTTGAAAAAGGTTGACAGGGGGCGCACCCAACTAACACTTTTACATCTGCCCCACGAAGCAGCGCTCGTACTTCTTTTCCAGTAACCTCATCAATGCTCTTTTTTATAAACTGAGAATGGTTGTTGTGTGTATAGGCATATTCGCATGAACCATCAATGTCTATTCCCGCCACGACAGGGATACCTGCTTTCTGCAACCCGCATGTTAGGCCACCCACGCCGCAAAACAAATCAACTGCTTTGATTGTCATCTACGTTTCCCCCAATATCCATCAGAGTTAACGCATTATCTTATCTAATTGCTCGACCAATGCGCTCTCATTTTTCTTCTTCAACTCGCACTCCCAAATCCGCAACACCGTCCAGCCGCGCGCCTCGAACATGGCCGTTACTTCTCTGTCGTGTTCCATGTTCCGTTCGCGCTTCTTCTGCCAGTATTCTTGATGATCGGCAGGGCGAGTGTTTCGGCAGTCGTGTCCATGCCAAAAGCAGCCGTCCACAAACACGGCGATCTTTTTCTTTGGGAATACGAAATCTGGATGCCCTTTTACTGGGTGGTTTCTACGCCAGCCCGTAATTCCGTTCTGTTTGAATATTTCAATTAACCGCAGCTCGGTGGACTTGTTCTTTTTAGACTTGACCTGACGCATAATGTCAGATCGTTTTTCCGCATCAAAAACATCCGCCACGACAAATCACCTGGCTTCAAACTCTATACGGAGGCTAGGATCGGTTTCCGCCTCCAGCACAATTTTGTTGTACCGGTCGATGATACTGGAGAGCGTGGAGTTCCTTTTGGCCTCGTCAAAAAGGCTGTGTTCGTAGACGTTCGCAGACAAGAACTGCTGAATATCCCACACTTCGACGCGTCCGGCCAGTCCGGCATCCTCTGCAAGATTAAGCGCGGTATGTACGCGCTCAAAAATCGTGATAATAACGGGGTGGCAACCAGCGCGGAGATTTGCTTTACATTTTTCAATCAGTAACGCTCCGGGCATAGTCGTACAGTGAATGACTGTATTGCCTATGACAAAATCGCCGTTTCGGTCTGTGGGGCCGTCCGCCACAGAGGCTCCGTGGATTTCAAAAGAACCTTCCGGCAGAATTAAGCAGAGTTTTGCCGCCACAAGATGCTGCAACACCGTGCCAAGATACTGCGTGCCGGGATTCTGCTTTTGACGCTTTTTTGCCTGTTCAAACAGGTCGTCCAGATTTGCGCCGATTGTTTTTGATGTATCTGCGGTCAGAACGAACGGCTGATTTCTAAAGTATTCGCGCACCTGCTCGGCCCAAAAGTCCTCGACTACGGAGAAATCTACCGCTTCCTCTGCGTTCCATGCGTTCAGAAAGTCCACATATTTAATCATCAGGCCCATGCTGCCTCTGCTGGTTCTCCCACCTTCAGAAGACAGTTGCTGGGTGATGCCGTGTTCCTTCAAAATCTTTTTCAAGTTGGCCCCGCCAAGCCCAGCGACCTGCCCTTTGCTACTTGTCTGGAAGTCGTCAGGGTTCAACGGGAAAGCCTTATCTCTCACCATGCGAGTAAACTGCACGACCAAAGAGAGAGGCCCCTTCGTGGTGATATGATTTTCAGATTGAAACGCCTTTAGGCGTTCTTCGGGACTAATCATCGTATACCGCCTCCGCAATTTTGGTTAGGAAACGTTCTCCTATAAACTGCGCGACCGGCGCGGCTACTGCGTCGCCCATCGCTTTATATCCGTCGTTATAGCTTCCGGGAAGTTCAAAATTATCCGGCGCTCCCATCAGTCTGGCCGCTTCGCGTACGGTCAAGAGGCGGGCGTGAACCTGGCCGTCCTTCTTGACAACCAGATACTGTTTGCTGCTCCCGCCTTCCGGCGTCCGTAAGCAACCGGCAATTCCATCAAAGCGCAGCTCCAGCTGCTGCTTTCCGTTTCGCGTCCTGCGATAACCTGTGACGTATGCAGTGTCGTGTGTCCGCAATTTTGCCCAATGCCGTTCGGGAACCAACTTCAAAACGTCATCTTTATCAAAGACTGCGTCATCCTCGACAATATCTTTGAGAGATGTGGTTCGGCGCAAAAGCTTTTCCGTATACCACCAAATCCATTCCGGTAGTTCACGGCCCAACTGCGTTGCAACGTTGTTATGCAGCCAACATGGCCCGTCGCCTATCAATTCCTCCGGGATAGAGCAGTCCTTCTGCACAGCGATAATAAATACTCTTGGCCTGGACTGTGGAACAAAATGGGAAGCATTCAGCAAAACAGCTCCGCAGCGATACCCTCGCTCTACAAGCGCCATATGAAGAACCCGGTAATTATCGCCGCCGTTTGTCGAGAGTAAGCCCGCCACGTTCTCCAACAAGAGAATCTTTGGTTTATCGTCCATCTCGTCCAATACGCGCAGCCATTCCCAAACCAAACCGCTGCGGGACGCATGAATTCCACCGATAGAACCAGCCAGAGATAAATCCTGGCAAGGGAAGCTAGCCCATGAAAGATGCGCGAAAGGCAGATCAGCGCCTTTGACGTTCTTGATGTCATCCAGAATAAACCGTTCACACCCGAAATTAGCTTCGTAAACAGCCGCTTTCTGCTCACTGATATCGTTTGCCCAAACCGGCGTGAACATTCCTCTTAGTCCATACGCAACGAGACCGCTACCTGCAAAAAATTCATGCATCGTCCAGGGAGCGGAGGATAGGTCAATATTCTGTTTTTGATACATGGTGCTTTGAAGGATCATTTCTTTCCCTACCTTGTCCTCGTTTATCGTTTGTCGGCTTCTCCGCATTTTCCGGGATAATCCAGATACGGCTCATACGCGTCGCGCCTGCGATGCGGTTTTCTTTACATAATATCTGGACTTGCCGCGGGGTTACGCCCCATTTTTCGGCGGCTTCTTGAACCGTTATATATCCATTCACTTGCGACACCTCATAATCACTATGGATGCGTACAACAAACCAAGTATATTATATTCGTTTAAGCGAAATAAGACAAGACTTTTTTAACGCAAGTAGTTCACTTTCTTATAAAACCGACAAAATAATTTTGAAAAGCAGGAACAATAAGTATATACTTATGTCGTAAAATAATAGATGATTAAAACGGGAGGAGAAAGTCGACTCTATGAGTAAACCAAAAGCGCAAACCCAAGTGATTTTTCCGTTTGACAGCAACATCCGCTATCTACCTCTTGTCTATCTTATCCCGGCAGACCAGATCGTCAGGTATCCTGCGCTGAATATACTGCCACGGTGTCTTTCTGAGATAGCGGCATCCGAACCGATGATGGACTTGCTCGACAGTGACGCTTTCTTGAAGGATATCATGGATGCCACCGCTGCTTTGGCTTTTCCGCACTTTGGCTTTGGCGGGTGGAAAGAACACTACACTGGCTACTGTCCAGTTTGGCGGCTCTCCTATGCGCTACCACTTTGGGCCAGCTTGATAGAGCAGGAATGTGGTTGGGGGTTGCAGCTTTTATTTCGCATGAAGCCTGGAACACAAATTCCGTTTCTAGACGCCGATCAGGTAAGAGAATTATTTGCCCATGTGGTGAAGCGTGCGATTACGGAGCAGGGATGGCAACCAATTTTGGATATCGTGCGAGAAATGCCCTGCGATGAAGATTTTGAAAAATGGGATACCAACGCTCGCAAAGACTTCCTCCGCAGGTGGTATCACACCCGCTCCAAGAAGGTACAGACCGTTTCACTGGAAGGAATGCTGGAAAACAGTGATGACGACAGTCCTATTTTCCATATTCCAGACCCAAGCCAAAATGTAGAGGAATATGTGATTGCTAAGGACTTTGTGGAACGGTTTTTAGAGACCTTGCCCCTGAAAGATCGGCAGATTGTTGAACTGAGACAGGATGGATTTACTTACGAGGAAATTGCGGACAAACTGGGGTATAAAAACCACAGCGGAGTTATCAAACGAGTGGAGGCGGTAAAAAAGAAACTTCAAAAGTACAGATGCAGCGTATGAAAGCCACGCAGACCAGAAGGTTGAGCGTGGCTTTTTTTGCGCTCAAGCCGGATAAAAAGAGGTGAAAATT
The DNA here is from genome assembly GCF_041925195.1 of Flintibacter porci. Taxonomy (NCBI): domain Bacteria; kingdom Bacillati; phylum Bacillota; class Clostridia; order Eubacteriales; genus Flintibacter; species Flintibacter porci. The sequence goes on along the minus strand of NZ_JBHEVB010000009.1, from coordinate 38,628 downwards.
TCCCCGAATTTTTGAAGGATCGCCGTTGAATGAACGATTGACTGTTTTTGTGTCGGTTATTTTCTGGAGAGCGCGCCACCGTGAAGCGAACGGATTTCACGGTTTGGCGGGCTTTTTTTCATTTCCGGCAAATCTCACACAAAACAGCGAAACCGAATATTGCTCTTTGTGGGGCAGACATGGAAAGGAGAGAGAACAATGGGCATTCGAGAAGAAATCAAGTCCTATATTGTCCGTTCTGGCATGACCATGACAGAGGTGGTGGATAGGTTGTACGACGATTACGATTGGAGCCGCAGCGTCCCCAATCTATCCGGCAAGTTGCGTCGGGGTTCCCTGCGATACCAAGAAGCCGTGGAGCTTGCGGATGTGCTGGACTATGACATTGTCTGGGTCAAGCGCAAGCGGTAAGGAGGTACAATGGCACAAAAAGCACAACACGCAATCTTACGCTTCGTCAAGCACAAGGCGGGGCCGGCAGGGGCATTGGAAGCCCACCACGAGCGCACAAAGGAGAAGTACGCCAGCAATCCCGATATTGACATCAGTAAAAGCAAGGACAATTTTCACATTATTCAGCCTACGCAGAAGTACCGAAAGGAAATTGACACTCGCATCAAGGCGGCGGGGTGCCGCACCAGGAAGGACAGCACCATGTTTGTGGACACGCTGATAACCGCTAGCCCGGAGTTCTTCACGGGCCGGAGTAAGAAGGAGGTACAAGCCTATTTCACGGAGGCCGTGGCCTTCATGGAGAAGAAGGTGGGCCGGGGCAATATCTTCTCCGCCGTGGTACACATGGACGAGAAAACGCCCCACCTCCATCTGTGCTTCACCCCCATCACGGAGGACGGGCGGCTGTCCGCCAAGGAGATTTTGGGCAACCGGGCGCAGCTCTCCCAATGGCAGGACGAGTTTCACGTCTACATGAAAAAGGCGTTCCCCGTCCTCAAGCGGGGCGAGAGCGCCCTTGTCACCAAACGGAAGCACATTCCCACATGGCTGTTCAAGCAGTCCGTAGACCTGACCCGCCAGCAGCAGGCCATAGAAAAGGCGGTATCTGAAATCGGGGTGCTGAACGCCGGGAAGAAGCGGGACGAGATTTTGGAGATTGTGGGGCCGTACTTCTCCCGGCTGGAAAAGTATCTGGGGCAGATGAAGAAGTACCAGGCCACCATCGACTATCTGACGCAGGAGAACGAGGGCCTGAAGGAAAAGGTCAACAGCGAAAAGAGCATCCAGAAGAAGATGGAGGTATTGACACTGAAAAAGGAAAACGAGCGGCTGCGGCGGTTTGTGGAGAGTATTCCCCCTGAGGTGCGTCGGATACTAAGAGAGCAGCAGCGCCAGCAGCGACCCAAAGATCACGATCTGTAAACCATCTTTGAGAAACACGGAGGTACATTTGGGTAGAAGAAAAAAGCTGATCAACAACACCGATATTCCCCAGCACCAGATCGAAGCAATAGCTCGCTGCATCCTGCCGGACATTCTGGCCTTCTATGAGAGTGAGGAAGGGCAGCGGGAGTTTTCTGAATGGAAGAAGCAGAGAGAAATGGAGAAGCAAGAGGCAAAACCAGAATAAGGGCATAGCAAAAGCGGGGTGTCATCCGAAAATGGTGGCACCCCGCCTTTTTTGCGTTTATATGGATTTCTTCTTTTTCCGTGGTCCTCTTGGCTTGGAGGTCGGTTTACGCTTCACCCCGTTGCGAAAATAGGCGGTTTCGTAACGGTCAAAGAAAACAAATAATCCGAACCCATCTCCTATCGGAAACAAGTTCGGATTATATTGGTTTGGTGCGCCTGAAGGGACTCGAACCCACACGCATCGCTGCACGAGAACCTAAATCTCGCATGTCTACCAATTCCATCACAGGCGCATATTCAGTTTTAAAGATCGCGGGCACCAGAAATGGAACGGTAATTCTCCACTGAGGTGACAGCACCGAAATCCTGCGCATCTGCCAATTCCGCCATACCCGCATATCAACTTTTCCTTTGGATGATATTCTACAGCTGCTGAACCCTATACTCAGTACATATAATCATACCCAACTGCAGAAAAAAAGTCAATGAAAACAGATACTTAAAATTCAGTTAGCTATTGACAACCATGGTTAGCGGTGGTAAACTTACCCTGTTAATTGGTTAGACATTGCAAACTCTAAAATATCTATACTGAGAAAGACCTGCTAATAAAAGTCAAGTAGAAATTTCAGATTTTTAGAGAAGCAAAAAAGCAACACAAAATCAAGCCGCTGAGCATTTCAAAATTAAAACGGCGGCCAGCCAGATGGTATAACGCTGGGAAATCAGTCGTGTTCCAGAGAATCCAAGTAGGCTTTCACAGAAGCATAGTAGATGCGCAGGAACTTGTTGGCGGAGGCCATCATGTAGACACGGTAGGGCTTGCCCTCAGAGCGTTTCTTGTTCATGAACTGGTAGACCGGCTCATCCATTGGAGCGCATTGCAGGAGAACGCCCATCACCAGAAAAAGCGTTCTGCGCAGCGAGGCAGATCCCCGCTTGGAAATGCTGCGGCTACGAACATCCATTTGGCCGGATTGGTAAGGTGGGGCGTCAATACCTGCAAAGGCCACCAGCGCTTTCTTGGAATGAAAACGGCGCACATCGCCAATTTCAGCCATGAGTTGGGGGCCGAGCGCGGGGCCAACACCAAACATCTCCATCACCACAGGATACTCCGGCAGAGAAGCCGCCAGAGACTGCATCTCCTGCTTAAGAGCAGCTAACGCGGCGGAAGTTGCCCGGAGTTGGGAAATGGCCTGTTCTACCAAAAGTTTTGTGGTATCCGTTTTGGGCATGACACCGAAGTGTCCACAGGCGGAAGCGTAAATGTCCAGCGCCTTATCTTCGCTGAAATTGTAGCCGTGCTTTTTGCACCACTTTTGGTACTTGGCGGTAAAGGCCTTCTCAGACAAGCCACAGACGCACTCGCAATGCCAAAAAGCAGCTACAAAGTCCACCCATTTCTCGCTGCCGTCGGCGCGGGGCGGACTGGTAAACAGGCGGTTTGCGTCCGGGAAAGCGGTGTCCAGGAGGGAAATCAGGTTGTTCTTCAGCATGGTCCGCACTTTGGAATACTGCTGGTACTGCCGGTAGCAAGACTTCAGCATGAGCCGGGTATCTTCCTCCGGGACATATCTCGGCAGCGTGATCCAGTGGTCAAGGCCGTAGTTGGCCAGCTTCACGGCATCCTTCTTGTCAGTCTTGGCCCGTCTTAAACTGTTGTTCCCGTAGTCATGCACCAGCATTGCATTGACTACGGAGACATAAAGCCCCGCGTCGTGGAGTAGCCAGGCCACCGGCGCGTGGTAATTGCCCGTGGACTCCATCACCACACGGGTCTCACCGTCCAGGCTTTTGAGCAGCCTTGCCAGCTTACTCAGTTCGCTGTCGGTGTGAAGTACCTCAAAGGGTGAGACTACCACCTCTCCGAAGGGCCGCATGACGGCGATCATGCTTTTTCCTTTGGAAATATTGATGCCAACGCAGTTCATCCACATTCCTCCAATACAACGAATCTGCAACCGGAATCCATCTTTTCTCGCTGCCGATTCAATCTATTGGGTGACACGAACTCTCCGGCATCCGGTGGCTCAACCTGCTCAAATCGAACGCTGCAACAAGAGGATGGCTGACAGTCTTTCTAACGGACATAGAAGCCCAAGGAGTGAATGGTCAGCCAGTTGCTCCTCTTATTGTAGCTTAGGCACGAGATGGAGGGGAAACCGGACTGGCTGCCCGGCTTCCCTGTCCAAATTTATTGTAATAGGAGTGATTCCTATTATGCCCCTCTCCCTCTCGCAAACTGGCTGCGTGGCAAATATTAAGGCCATTCGCGGCAAGGATGAGACCCGTCGATTTCTGGAGAATCTGGGTTTTACCGTTGGGCAGCCCGTTACAGTAATCGCTCAGCTCAATGGAAACCTGATTGTCAATGTAAAAGATAGCCGGGTGGCTATCAGCCAGAGTATGGCAAACCGCATTATGGTATGACGTGCTTTGGATGTGGTTGGAAAGGAGAACATAGCGATGAGTAAGACACTCAAGCAGGTCAAGTGCGGTGAAACCGTCACCGTACAAAAGCTGCAGGGAGAAGGCCCCGTCAAGCGCCGGATCATGGACATGGGAATCACCAAAGGTACCAGCATTTTTGTGCGCAAGGTGGCTCCTCTGGGCGATCCGGTCGAAGTGACCGTCCGAGGCTACGAGCTTTCTCTGCGCAAGGCGGATGCAGATATGATCCTGGTGGAGTAATTCCACCGGTTCTGTTTGACCGCTTTTATTTTTGTCTATGGATTAGCATAAGCTAATTAAAAGGAGGAAGCAATCATGTCCATTCGCATGGCACTGGTGGGCAACCCAAACTGCGGCAAAACCACCATGTTCAACGCCATGACCGGAGCCAACCAATATGTGGGCAACTGGCCTGGCGTTACAGTAGAAAAGAAGGAAGGCAAACTGAAAGGACATCCCGATGTCACTGTCACTGATCTGCCCGGCATCTACTCCCTCTCCCCTTACACCTTGGAAGAGGTGGTCAGCCGAAACTACCTGCTCAATGAACATCCTGATGTGATCATCAATCTGGTGGACGCTACCAACATTGAGCGCAACCTCTACCTCACCACTCAGGTCCTGGAGTTGGGGATCCCTGTGGTGGTTGCGCTGAACATGATGGATGTTATCAAAAAGCGCGGCGACCAAATCAACAGCATCAAGCTGTCGGAAAAGCTGGGCTGCCCGGTCATTGAGGTCTCTGCGCTACGGGGCTCCGGACTGAAGGAGCTGTATAACAAGGCGATTGAGGTGGCCTCTCTAAAGGAGCCCTTCCGTCCGGTTCATTCGTTCCAGAAGCGGGTGGAGCAGGCGCTGGAAGTAATTGAAAATAATATCTCCGGCCATGTGGATGCCAGCCAGCTACGCTGGTACGCTATCAAACTGTTTGAGAAAGATGAAAAGGTCTTGGCTTCCCTTGAGGGACGCATGAAGCTGCCCGCTGAGATTCAGGAAACTATCGCTGCCTGCGAAGAAGAATTGGATGATGACGGTGAATCCATCATCACCAATGAGCGCTATCAGTACATCACCTCCATCATTGGCAGCGTAGTGAAAAAGGCCCGCACCGGCCTGACTCCCTCCGACCGTATTGACCAGATCGTCACCAACCGTATCCTGGCCCTGCCCATCTTTGTGGTGATCATGGCTCTGGTTTACGCCATCTCCATGGGAAGCTGGACGGTTTCTATTGGTACCAAAGCCACTGACTGGGCCAACGACGGCCTGTTTGGAGACGGCTGGTTTGTCCCCTTCACCGCAGACACAGAGGCCTGGGAAGAGGCCTCTGGTGCTCACGAGGAGGCCAATACTGTGATTGAGGGCTTCCTGGCCGCGGCGGAAAAGGCCGGCGTGGACACCAGTGAGTTTACTGCCGCCCGGGAAGATGGCACCTTGGACGATGCTATGATCCAGGCCTTTGCCGCTCAGACCGCTGATCTCACCACTGACGTCTACTTCTATGACGATGAGACCGGCGTCACCACAACCGAGACCGTGGACCTCTCCCACTTTGAAGAGGCCCTTACGGTTGAGGAGCCCGATCCCAACGAATATGGCACCTGGGTGCCTGGCATCCCTGTCTTGGTGGAGAACCTCCTCAATAGCATCGGCTGCAACGAGGTCGTCTCAGGCCTGGTGCTGGACGGCATTGTGGGCGGTGTGGGCGCTGTTCTGGGCTTTGTGCCTCAGATGCTGGTGCTTTTCTTCCTGCTGGCTCTGCTGGAGGATTGCGGCTACATGGCTCGTATCGCCTTTATCATGGACCGGATCTTCCGCCGCTTCGGCCTGTCCGGCAAGAGTTTTATTCCCATGCTGGTGGCCACCGGCTGCGGCGTCCCCGGTATCATGGCCTCTCGGACCATTGAACAAGACCGGGACCGTAAGATGACCATTATGACCACTGGCTTTATCCCCTGCGGCGCTAAAATGCCTATTGTGGCTCTGTTTGCCGGAGCCCTGTTCGGCGGCTCCTCTTGGGTCGCTACCTCCGCCTACTTTATCGGTGTGGCAGCAGTCATTATCTCCGGCGTCATGCTGAAGAAGTTCAAAGCCTTCGCCGGCGAGCCCGCCCCCTTTGTCATGGAGCTGCCCGCTTATCATGTCCCCACCCGTGGCAATGTCCTTCGCGCCACCTGGGAGCGCGGCTGGTCCTTCATTAAGCGGGCCGGCACCGTCATCCTGCTCAGCTCCATCATTCTCTGGTTCCTTCAGGGATTTGGCTTCACCGCTGACGGCTTTGGCATGGTAGCCGACAACAACGATTCCCTGCTGGCCTCCATCGGCAAGACAGTTGCCTTCATCTTCGCTCCCCTGGGCTTCGGCACCTGGCAGGCTACTGTGGCCACTGTCACCGGCCTCATTGCCAAGGAGGAAGTGGTGTCCACCTTCGGTGTTACGTTCCCGGGCAATCTGTCGTTAGAGATGGCTGAACACTTCACGCCTATCGCCGCCTACGCCTTCATGATCTTCAATCTGCTATGCGCCCCCTGCTTTGCCGCTATGGGCGCCATCAAGCGGGAGATGAACAACCCCAAGTGGACTCTGGCTGCTATCGGCTACATGTGTGGCTTTGCGTATGTGGTCTCTCTGATTGTTTATCAGCTGGTGGGTCTGGCCCTTGGTGAAGTGGCATTTGGCGCTGGCACCATCGCCGCCATCCTGGCTCTGGCCGCTATTATCTATCTGCTGGTGCGCAAAGGCTACCGTCCCAGTGAGCAGGAGCAGCTCTCCGCCCGCCGCTCGGTCAGCCGCGCATAAGATCAAGGAGTTTAATATGGGAACTTTTATTGTATTAGCAATCGTAATTTTGGGCGCAGGCCTGGCCGGGCGCGCCATGTGGAAAGACCACAAGGCAGGCAAGCACTGCGCAGGCTGCCCCGGCAACTGCGGAAGCGGCTGCCACTGCCACGACCATCACACCGCCTAAATATTTGCCGCCCTTCCCGCTTTGGGAAGGGCGGCTTCTTTTTTCTTCTGAAAAGGATGATTGGACATGAAAAGAAACCTTACGGTTCTCTTCCCTGTACATCACCTCAATAGAGATCTTTAATAATATCCACGCACTTATCAATTCCAAGCGTCCCGCTGTTCAGAGTAACATCATAATTTTGTGCGTGTCCCCACTTCATATTGGTATAGAAGCGATGATAAGGTACTTCAAAATGAAGTAGCTTGTGTGCAACGAGAAACCTGCGAACGACCTGAATGTGCATCCTGTGACTTAGTGCTTCCTGTTGAGAAAGTCCTGTCCGCATATGATATGGCGATCTCAGCCCTTTGTACCCAACAGAAGCAAGAGAGCGAATGCGCAAAGTGTAGCGGCATCATATACCGTCAAACAGACAGCGGGAAAATCATTCCAGTTGGTCAACGGTGTGGCGCAAAAATTACACCTCCCTGCTATGTGCCGGATGGAGATGGATGTGCTTATCAAATCTATGGAGACAACAACGATGAGCCAATAGACCGTTGTAAATCTTGCCCATTGTGCCAAAGCGATAAGATCAGACATAAACAAGAGTCTATACACAATGATCCTCTGGCGCTTGATGAGCTGCGACAGATGCGCGGCGAACCTGTGTGGTGTAAAGAGTTAGAATGCTACGGCATTGTGAAGATGGAGAAAGTCGGAAGATGGGCAAACGAGCTATTTTTGGTTGGAACATGGCATGATGGCGATGTCGCCGTAAACTTTGAGTACGATATCAAATCACGCGGCCTTACGCTTTATCGACATAAGCCGAATGAGGTGTGAGATGAACTTTAAGCAGTTTGTACGGTGGAGATTAGTTTGCTTTGTTCAAACTCACATCAGACATTGCCAAGAATGCCTTGGCAGTAATGGGCACTGCCAAGAGTGTAACGACTGGCACCACTTGTTCCGCAGAGACTGGCAACGGACGTATTGGAGAAGGAAGTCCTGATCATGAGCAATAACGCGAACTGCATTACCTGTAGGCATAAAAAGGGCTTCTTAGTTCCGTGCGATTGGTTGAAAAACCAAAGAACAGTGATTATGCCGCCCTGCCCAAGATACGAGTCCGAAGAGGAGGATACCGATGCCCGAATTAAACTTGAAGCCACTACCTTGCCCATTTTGCGGCAGCACAAAGCTGAAAGTCGATCAGAAAACAAGCAGCAATACGAAGTGGAACCCCGAAACAGGACGATGCGATAAGCTGGTCGTCGTTACGGTTCGTTGTAACAAATGCCACACGAGAGGCCCGACGGTCTCTATGTACGCAGGGTGGTATGATCGGCCTGCTCAGGTTTTGAATAATGCTGCTATCGAAGCCTGGAACCAGCGTATCGAAAAGGAAGTGACTAACGATGCCGGCATATAAAATTGGAATTACAGAGGCTGGCGATGCCGGCGTTGATCTGTCATGGGTTGACAAAATGGGATCTGTCGATGGCGCAGTGCTCATTACCAAGTGCATTTCTCCTAATTTTGTCGATGCAGCTATGAAGTTCAAAGACAAGGTGATTGTCCACGCGACGATTACTGGCTATGGCGGTACCATCTTAGAACCTCTTGTTCCATATCCATACGAACAGTACGGAGCGGTCATGTACCTGATCGAAAAAGGATTCCCCAAAGAGAGAATTGTAATCCGCGTAGATCCTATCGTCCCAACCGAAAAAGGCTGCGAAAAAGCGCTTAACGTCATCAAAACATTCATTGATATGGGTTTCAATCGCTACCGGATCAGTGTAATTGATATGTACCCCCATGTTCGAGAGCGCTTCAAATCTGCAGGACTTCCTCTTCCCTATGGGCCAAAGTTCTCGCCAAACGAAAGCCAGCTTAGAGCAGTAGATGGGATAATCTTGGACGCCAAAAACTACCTCATTAGCCTCGGGAAACCGCTCAAAGATTTGCGCATCGAATCTTGTGCTGAACCTGGATTAACAGAGGCGATTGCCTGCGGCTGTATTTCTGGGTACGATCTTGAACTGCTCAAACTTTACTATGGAAACCCGCCCGACAGAATAGGATATCAGCGTAAGAACTGTATGTGTTATTCGGGTAAGGTTGAGTTGCTGGAGCATAAGCAACAGTGCCCACATAGTTGTCTCTACTGTTATTGGAAGACAAAGTAGGACTAATAGGAGGTCAATTACTTATGCGTTGGCTGATAAATTATATCAGATCTTGTTTTTGCAAACACGAATGGGAATTGATTTTTGACGTATTCGTAGAGGGAGACATAAAATCGTTCAGTTGCAAAACATACCGATGTAAAAAATGTGGCTACTCAAAACGATACCACAGTCATTAGGAACAAAAAAAAGAGCGTAGGTGAAAACCCTACGCTCTTATAGCTTTAGACTTCTTCGCCGTTGTCATTACTAATGAACCGGCCTTCAAAATGACAATCCATAGCGTCGGCAATTTCTATCAATTCTCTCTCGCTGAAATTGTCTCGCTTCAACTTGCCGCTGAGATTTTGAGAGGTACATCCGAGCCGAGAGGATAACTCTTTCAGGCTCATATTACGCTTGATCAGTGCAATCCGAATTTTCTCAGCCATTGGCATAATAGCACCTCCCAACTTTTAATTTCATTGTAAACCGAACAACTACGAAAATCAATAGAAAATTTCAAGAGTAAGTAAATGATGATTTTCTTCTTGACACAGGTAATCGCTCAAGATATTATGTAACTGGAGAATTACCACCCATACAAAAGCAAGGAGGAGATAGTATGGCTGGATTAAAACGAACGGATAACAAAGGCCGTATCCTTAAAGACGGCGAGTCCCAGAGAAAAGATGGGTCGTACCGATACCGTTACACTGATGCTGACGGTATCCGTCATGACGTGTATAGTAAGCGGCTCGTTCCCACCGACCGCGTTCCTCCGGGCTGTAAAGATGACCTTAGCCTGAGAGAAAAAGAACGCAAAATCAACCGTGATCTGGAAGACGGGATCAAAGCTGCAGTCGAAAACAAAGCTACCCTCAATGATTTGTTTGAGCTGTATATGGCAAACAAACCCGAACTGAAAGATACCACCCGCAGCAACTATCTTTATATGTACAACAAGTACGTGCGAAATGATATTGGCAAGAAGAAAATCGCCAGTATCAAATACTCAGATGTCAAGGCTTTTTATAATAAGCTCATCAAAGAAAAGGGTTTCAAGCCAAACTCAATGGAGATCATTCACACCATCATCCACCCTGTATTTACCTTGGCCGTCCGAGACAACTATATCCGTATCAATCCAGCCACCGGTGCGATGGCAGAAATCAAAAAGAGCAACAACTGGGAGAAACCCAAGCGCCACTCATTGAGTATCGCAGAGCAGTCTGCTTTTATTGAGTATGTGAGGGAGCATAAGGTTTATAATCATTGGCTCCCCGTTTTCACAGTTTTGCTTGGTACAGGATGCCGCATTGGTGAAGTTGTAGGCTTGCGCTGGGAAGATTGCGATTTCGACGATGGGATTATCAGCATTAACCACAATATGGTTTATCGAAAATATGTGGACGAAGAAAAAGCAAGGTTTCATATTGTAACCCCCAAAACAGAGGCAGGCATCCGTATCGTTCCTATGTTGTCAGAGGTTAGGGCTGCTCTGGAAGCGGAATGGGAAACTCAAAAGATAATCGGGTTCAATGAGTCTGTCGTTGATGGATATACCGGCTTCATCTTCCAGAACCGATACGGCGATCCTCTTTCTCCTCACAGTGTCAACCGAGCCATAGATCGTATCTGTGCCGCCTATGTCGAAGACGAAACGGTACGGGCCGATCGGGAAGGGCGCGACCCCGTATTGATCCGGCATTTTTCCGCACACAACCTACGCCATACCTTCTGTACTCGCTTTTGCGAAAACGAAAAGAACATCAAGGTCATCCAAGAAATTATGGGTCACGCCGACATTGAAACCACGATGAACATTTACGCGGAAGCTACCAAGGAGAAAAAGCAAGAGTCGTTCTCCAATCTCGAAGGGAAAATAAAAATCTCTTGATGGAGGGCTTCAAATGGGAAAGTTAATCGACCTCACTGGGCGAACATTTGATATGTTGACCGTTGTAAAAAGGGTAGACGATAGGAAGCCAGGTCGTCCTATGTGGCTATGCCAATGTGAGTGTGGCAATACCGCCGTTATCTCTTCAACCAATTTGTTGAAGAAAAACGGAACAAAATCATGTGGATGTCTTCGGCACCAGCAATCACCTACCCTCATTGATCTGAAGGGTAGGTCATTCGGAAAGTTGACAGTGATACAGAAAGACTCAGAAGCAGAACCGGGCAAAGCGAAGTGGATCTGCGAATGCGAGTGCGGAAATATCGTATCTGTGCTTTCTGACAGCCTCCGCAGCGGCAAAACTAAATCTTGCGGTTGCTCCCAGTTCCAAATCAAACACGACCTTACAGGCCAGACCTTTGGTTTTCTCAAAGTGATTGAGCCGGTAAAGAACACAAGAATCAGAAGCAATGAAACCAGATGGAAATGCCTCTGTCAGAATTGCGGACGCACAGTGGAAGTTAGCAGCTATTGGCTCAGGCACAGCGATCCTTATGGGCACTGCAAATGTACCAGATTTAATAAGCCGCTCTAAGGCCATTTACAGCCTCTCTAAGCGTTCTAAATTTTAGGGGTAAAACTACCCTCGGAAATCCCAGTCGTCGCTCCTGCGTTACCCAGCGGCTCCGCTGGCAAAAAAATAGGGTGCAGAAATAAATCTGCACCCTATAATTTTTTAGCCTCTGCCCTTGCCTTTGCCCTTACCTTTGCCTCCACCGCACTTAGCCATTTTCGACACCTCCCTTCCTTTTGCATTTATAAAAAAAGAGAGCCGGCCCGTAGGCCAACTCTCTTACCAAGCATTGTGCTTGGGTGATCTCGCCGATCTAAAATTGCTTTTGAAATAAGAGGCTCTTCCAACCCTCCATATTTCAACTTCTCAACCCGCGTAATTTTGCTGGGGTAACTCTGGGGTTTTGAAATGAAATGGGGTAAAGCTGGGGTAAAATGAAAATCGCCTCTCAATTTATGCAATTTTTTATTCATAAACAGGCATTTTACCGCTGTTTTCGCCTATTCTTGAACATTTTTCAGAGATTAGTTATCGAGTGGTTTCATCGTGGGGATTTGAGTTCTGACCGTTTCATCTTGTTTCAACATAGCCTGTTGTGCCATAAAACCGCCACCTTCATGACATTCTTCATACAGCTTTGATTCCATTTCATGCCTTCCTGCGCCGTTTGGTTTTGAGCAAAAGTTGTGGGAAAGTTGTAAAAAGTTGTAGTGGCTCAGAATTGGCTCGAAGATGGCTTAAAATTGGCACAATGAATGGCTACATTGCTTTGAAAGGCAACAGCCCCAGGAAGAGTAAAGCCTGCATGGATACTGCCAGCATCAGCAAGCAGATTCATACAGAAACAAGTATAGCATAAGCCCCAGAGATGTTCAAGTCAACGATTTTTTCGCAGTGCAATCCAATTTCATACCTTATATATAAAAAGGAGATTCTTATGCCAGCCTATCAATTACAAATTAAACAGGTGGTGGACTATCCACGTTGTCGGATTTACCGACAGTTTATCCATCGTCTGATAGATGACCGGAGCATTCGCGCAAGCGGCGGCTCCGGCCTTTTTTATTATACCGTGCTTTGCAGCTTTGCAAACTTCCGCACCTCATACCGGCGAATTGATGGCATCAGCTACACCGTCTACCCCGGCGAATGGGTCTGTACGCTCAAAGAGCTTTCTCAATGGTTTCGGACTCGTTTTCAGTGTCAGGCGCTTTCCATCCTGGGAGAGCTTCAGCAGCGTCATCTCATTGACTTCTCCTCTCTGGGGCGAGGGAATGTGATCCGCTATAAAATCCGGAACTGGTCCCGACACAACACGGTTCTGGAGTATAACGCTCCCTGTCAAAAGGACACCGGCTTTTTCTTTTTACCGGTATCCATCGTTACTGATTTAATCAGCTCTGACCGCTGTTCTGAAATGGACATCGTGCTGGATCTATGGGTCTCAGCCATCTACAACGACAGTCAAGTGCAGGGGTCGGCGCTTGGGCCTGTAGCCTATTTTCGCAATGGCACCGGCAACCCTTTGGTCACCTATACGGAACTTTCCGCTCGCTGGGGCCTTTCTCGGGCCACTGTTGGCCGTATTCTTAAAAAGCTGTCCTCCTTGGACTATATTTCCCTCATGTCCTTCCCCGGCCGCCACGGCAGTGTAATCTATCTTAAAAACTACTTGTCCACCATGTTTGAAATATCTGATGTGATGGTGGACAAAGAGGAGGTCGCTATGACACTCAATATCCGTCTGGAGCTTCCTGCGGAGGGCTGTGTTGACCAGGAAGAGCCCACCATGGAGCATGAGGTCATCGTTTCAGACGAACTCTCCAGCGTTTCAAAAACTCACATTGAAATCATCCTGCAGAAAATGGCGCAAATCCTGATGGCACAAGGGATTTCGTGCTTTGGATGCTCCCTCTCTCACTACAAGTTATATCCTTTATCGGGCGACTGCCGGGAAGTATTACTACCCCGCGCGCGCGATCAAACGGTGCTGCGCTTAGGCTTGGCTGTGTTGTGCGGCAACAAGCAGGTCGCAAGTTTTGAACTTACTCTCAACCCCATTGTTGAAAACGATTAAGGAGGCATAACCATGAAGAAATTTGACGAAAAGAATGTTGCTGAAAACCCGCTGTACCACGACACCTGGAAGCTGCTGAAAAAATACCGTGATGTGGTTTGGAGCCTGGAGCTGTCTGTTCAGCATGTCCGGACAAAATTTGAGATCGAGTATGGCACTTCCATCGAGGATTTTCTGGATTCTGTCTACCTGGCCGGCGCCGATCTGGCGGGCAGCGATATTGAGCATCACGCCAAGTGCATTGAGCGCAGCCACAAAATGCTGAAATTGCTGGATTCGGCAGTCGATCTGCTCCGCACCAAGCACAAGAACGGTGAAGCATACTACTGGCTTCTGTACTACTCTTTCCTCTCCCCCCAGCAGCTGAAAAATGTGGAGGAGATCATCGAGAACCTGCGTCCTCATATCCGGGATATTTCCTTCCGCACCTATTACCGTAAGCGGCGGGAGGCCATCGAAGCCCTCAGTTCCGTGCTGTGGGGATATACCTCCAAGGACAGCCTGGATGTGCTGGAGCAATTTTTCCCAGACTTGAAGGCCGGCGAAAACAAGCAGGGCAAATAATTGGCACATATCGGGAAAATAATTGGCGCGTTTCTGCCCTTGAGGCGTAAATCTCCATGTGTTAGACTGAATATGCTCAAACTTGCACCCAAAACCGAATACGGACAGAGAACAGCGCCTTTTTCCGAGGTGCTTTTTCTGTCCAAACGGCCGTCCGGCCCGGGAATAAGCCCGCATCTGTAAATCAGGTGTGGGCTTATTCTTTGCTTTTTGAGCAACGATCATCACATTTGGATTGGAGGTCCTCAAACATTGAAGAAACTGAAACTTCCCCAGCCGAAGCGGAAAGATGCCGACCGCACGCCTCAGCATCATTTTTCCGCTGCCAAACTCGCCTATATGGCTTTTCTCTGTGTCACGATGTCGCTGGTCTTCTGTCAGCCGGCCTTCGCTGCAACCGATGTTTGGTCTAAAGCCAAAGAGATCATGCAGGATGTCTACACGCAGATCGTCGCTATTTCCACCATTGCGGCCATTGTGACCGCCTCGGTCGCCCTGCTGTTGATGAACTTCTCCCGCTCCGGCCGGACCGTCGATGAAAGCCGTGCTTGGCTGAAGCGCATCTGTATCACCTGGGCGATCCTCAACGGATTGGGCTTTATCATGGCTTATGTGACGCCTCTGTTTGCCGGCGGTCAGTGGGCTGGATGACAGAGACAACTCTACACCCGCTGGAAGGAGGCGTAATTTATGGGTATCCTGGATGGCATCGTTGAATGGATTGCAGAGCAGATCATGGCAGGTCTCGACCTTGTGACTACTTCGGTTTTGGGCGCGCTTGGTTGTGACATGACCGTTTTTCTGCGCTATTTCCCCGCCGCAGAGACGATGTACGGGATTTTTGTAGCTCTGGCTGTCGGTCTGATTTTGCTCAACTGGGTATGGCAGCTGTTTAAGAATTTTGGTCTGAGCGCCGGTATCGAGGCAGAAGATCCTGTGAAGCTGAGCATCCGCTCGGTTCTCTTCATTCTGCTGGCACTTTTTTCAGACGAGATCATCAACACAATACTGACCATCGGCGGCACCCCGTACCGCTGGATCATGGATTCGGAACTGCCGCCCCTCAGCTTTGCTGATTTCAATTCGGTGATGCTGGTGATCATCGGTGTATGTGCCAATGGAGCCGTGGCCTTGATCACTTTGATTCTGGTCGTCATTTTGGCATGGAACTATCTGAAACTGCTGCTTGAAGCAGCGGAACGATATGTATTGCTTGGTGTGCTGGTCTATACTGCACCAGTCGCTTTTGCGATGGGGGCAAGCCAAACCACATCAAACATCTGGAAATCCTGGTGTCGGATGCTGGGCGGGCAGATTTTTCTGCTGCTTATGAACGCCTGGTGCCTGCGCCTATTTACGAGCATGGTTGGTTCGTTTATCTCCAACCCGCTTTCGCTTTAAGGAGGGGCGTAATGAAAAAACTCAGAAGAATTCTGTTTCTTGCGCTCATGGTCGGGCTTCTTGCCTGTCTATGCTGCCAACCCGCTTTTGCCGCCGTTACGGAGGAAGAAGTGCAGGCGCAGGTAGATGCCGTAGGCAAAGAAGCAGTATCCGGCAATGTCCTGATTTGGTTCATGTGTGCGATTGGTTTTCTCAAAGTATCACAGAAAATCGACTCCTTCATGGCAAGTCTGGGAGTCAATGTAGGCCAAACCGGCGGCAGTATGTTGGCGGAAGCCATGATAGCCGCCCGGGGCTTCAGTGGATTCAAGAGCTTTTCCAGCCACCATTTCGGCGGTGGGCACAGCAGCAATTCCACCCATGTGAATGCAGGCGGTGGTGGTAAGGGCGGCGGCTTTGGTGCCGGCTTTGCCAGCGGCGGTCTGGCCGGGGTAATTGGCCGGAAGGTCACGAACAATGCGGTAAAAACAGCGACAACTCCCTCAGAAACAAAAGCCTCCGGCCTTGGTGGTCTCGTAGGCGGTGCTGCGGGGGGTATCGGCGGCCACATCTATACTTCGTCCGTCAGCAAGGGCGGCAATTTCGCCAACAATGTGATCGGTTCTGTTGCCACCGGGAACATCACCCAGATGGGTACAATTTCCGGTGAGAAAGCTGTTGACGCTCTTCACTCTTACATGGGGCACGCTGCTTTGGAAGCTGGCGCTGAAAACATTCCCCAATACCAGAATGTTGAGATCGGCGGCGGGCGTATCACAGGCACCGAAGTTACCGCCGAGCATCCGGTGGGTATCGCTTTCGGAATGTATCATGCAGATCAGTATGTTGCACCCGAGGGCCAATACACAACGGTTCATTCCGCCGACGGTGCGGCATGGTATAAGCAATACGCTGTTGACACTGTAGAGAAATCCCCCTACATGGCGCCGGATGGTTCGATAGCCTACAACGAGTCAATCGTCAAAAAGCTGCCCCCCACTCCCCGCAGAAAGGACAGGCTCTAAATGGATGAAGAAAAAAAGACTGGTCTTGCCGACGCTGTGGAAACCGGAGCATCCGCCGCCCACACGATAAAAGGCGCCATTAAGGCAGGCAAGGCAATTTCCGGTGCCGCAAAAGGAGCCGCCGCCGGCGGCCCGTATGGTGCCGTGGCCGGGGCCGTTTGGGCCGGACGCAAGCACATCGGCAAGATCATTGCCGTCATTATCATTCTGCTTTTGCTCCCGGTACTGTTTATCCTGATGCTCCCGGGGCTTATCTTTGGAGGTCTGGTTAACGCCTTTTCTCCGGCAGATTCCGAAGCCCCTGTCCTCAACAGCGAGACAGCTATCGTGGAAAACGCCAATGACATCACATTCACCATCAATTCCATTCTGGGCGAGGCGCTGGATGATGTGATGGCCCGGATCGAGGAAGATTTTGCTTCGTCTGGTGCTGACCACATGGAGATCAAGAATTCCTATTCCTCCGGCCCTGTTTTCAATGCCAATCTCATCATCTCTCAGTATTGTGCGGCCCGGGATGAGGATTTTGAAAGCATTTCACTGGATGATTTGGCCGCTGTTCTCCGGGACAATAAGGAACACCTGTATTCCTACACCAGCGTTCAGGAATCCCGTGAGGTTACTACCGAAGACCCGGAAACCGGCGAGGAAACCACCACTACCGAAACATGGATCATTTACACGATCCGGTATAACGGTGAATCCTATCTTGCGGACCATGTTTTCGCACTCACGGATGAGCAAAAGGAGCTTGCCTCTGACTACGCTTCCAACCTGAGTACCTTTTTGGGTGATGGGCTGCTCCAGAACATGACAGAGTGGACCGGAAACAGCATCCCCTCTCTTGGGGATGTAACCTTTACCGATGGTGTGACACCGGTGGTGTACTATAATCAGCTGGATGAACGCTATGCCAGCCAGCCTTATGGAACTGACAACATTGGCGGCTACGGCTGCGGGCCGACCAGCATGGCAATCGTAGTGTCTTCCCTTACGGACGATACGGTTGATCCCGTGGAGATGGCACGGTGGTCCTATGAAAATGGATACTGGTGTGACAACAGCGGCTCCTATCACGCCCTGATTCCTGCCGCAGCAGAAGCCTGGGGGCTGCCGGTATCCGGCTGTACGACATCCGAGCCGCAGCGCATCGTCGATGCACTTTCTGAGGGAAAGCTGGTTGTGGCAATCATGGCTGAAGGGCATTTCACTTCTTCCGGCCACTTCATCGTTCTTCGAGGTGTAAAAGACGGTCAAATCATGGTGGCAGACCCGGCCAGCTATAAGCGCAGTGAGCAACTTTGGGATCTGTCCATTATCTTAAACGAGGCCAGCCGTCGTGCAGGCGCCGGCGGTCCGTTCTGGATTATCGGTTGACCTTCCTTCGGTTACGGAAATGAGGTATGTATGAGCAACAAAAACGACCATGATATTTATATCATACCGCCGAATTTCATTGAATCAGGCACATTTTTCGGCGGTATGTTCCGTGCGCGGAATGTTATTGAGGCCGGTATCCTGGCTTTTGCCATCGGGGTGCCGGTCTTCATGTTTGTTCCGTTCGGGTTGACGACCCGCATTATCATTTTGTGCCTGACCGCCCTTCCTGCGGCTCTGGTCGCATTGATCGGCATTTCTGGCGAGAGTTTGTCGGAATTTCTGATTATCTTTTTGAAATATCTGCGGAATCGCCGCATCGTCGGCGGCGATGGTCAGCAGCCGAATGAGCAAGCGCCCCCTATGAAACGCCCCGGCAGACATCTCAAGCAAAGGACTCCGAAAGAAAAGGAGTCTCGGCCTCCGAAGCGCAGGCGTTCCGGTGAATCGGATTTTCCAGCTGAGTTTGACGAGGTTCGCAGTTACGAGATTCGTGAGAAGCTCCGGCCCAAGAAAAAGCCGAAGAAAGAACTTTCGTCCAAAAAAGCGAAGAAAAAGCCCAACAAGCGGAAGGAGAAGGTACATCCGCCCAAGCGCCCCGCTCATATCAAAGAGCAGCCGCCCGCCTGCCTGAATCCGGTGGCAGACTATCTTCCCATCGAAAAGATCCAGAACGGCATCATCTACACCAAAGACCACCGGTATGTCAAGGTGGTCGAGGTGGTTCCCATCAACTTTATGCTCCGCAGCGCAAGAGAGCAGCGCAATATCATCTACTCTTTTGTGTCGTATCTGAAAATCTCTCCCGTCAAGCTGCAGATCAAGGTGCTGACCCGTCGCGCGGACATCAACCGTCATTTGGACACAGTACGCAGGGAGATGGCTCAGGAGAAAAATGAGCAGTGCCGTTTGATGCAGGAAGACTATCTGAGCTTTGTGCAGCAGATCGGCGCCCGGGAAGCTGTCACACGGCGCTTTTTCCTGATTTTTGAGTATGAGCCCTGGAACAACACCCGGCGTTCGGAACAGGAAGAGGAAGCTATTCAGTCCCTGCAAAGCGCCGTACATACTGCATCCAATTACCTCCGGCAATGCGGTAATGAAGTGATTATCCCCGAAAACGAGGACGAATTTACGGTTGATGTTCTTTATAATCTCCTCTGCCGAAATGAGAGCGCCATCAAACCGCTGGCACTCCGGGCACAGGAGGTTGTTGCACAGTATGCGGCAAAAGGCCGGGAAAGCGAGATTGACCATATCCCTGCAGCCGAGTTTGCCGCTCCCAAAAGTATTGATTTTACTCATGGGCGCTATCTGTGCATAGACGGGCTGTACTACGCCTATTTGCTGATTCCGTCGGATGGTTATAAGACGCAGGTTCCCGCCGGATGGCTGAGTTTAATCGTCAACGCCGGCGACGGCATCGACATGGACATGTTCCTTTCCAGGCAGCCCAAAGAGCGCATCATCCAGCGGGTAGGCCAGCAGCTCCGCATCAATCGTTCCAAAATCAAGGACGCGAGCGACACCAACACCGATTTTGACGACATCGACGGCGCCATCCGAAGCGGCTATTTTCTGAAGGAAGGTCTTGCCAACAACGAGGACTTCTACTATCTGAATCTGTTGATTACCGTTACTGCCCCTACTGAGGAAGATTTGGAATGGAAGGTCAGCGAGATGAAAAAGCTTCTGCTTTCGCAGGATATGGATGTCCGTTCCTGCCATTTTCGTGAGGAACAGGCATTTCTCTCTGCGCTCCCGCTGGTATCCATGGAGAAAGGACTTTTTGAGCGTGGCAAGCGCAACCTGCTGACTGGCGGCGCCGCAAGCTGCTACCCCTTCACTTCCTTTGAGATGTGTGACGACAACGGCATCCTTTTGGGGGTGAACAAGTACAACAGTTCCCTCATCATCGTGGATATTTTCAATTCCGCGATTTACAAAAATGCCAACATTTCGATTTTAGGTACCAGTGGCGCAGGCAAAACCTTCACAATGCAGCTTATGGCGTTAAGAATGCGGCGTAAAAATATCCCTATTTTCATCGTCGCTCCCTTGAAGGGGCACGAGTTTCACCGCGCCTGTGCAAACGTAGGCGGCGAGTTTATCCAAATCTCCCCGGCAAGCCCTCACTGCATCAATGTTATGGAGATCCGCAAGGTTGATCGGTCTGTCAATGAACTTCTGGACGGCCCCGGAATCCAGCTTTCTGAATTGGCGGCAAAAATCCAGCAGCTGCACATCTTTTTCAGCCTGCTCATTCCCGATATGAGCCATGAAGAGCGTCAGCTTTTGGACGAAGCGTTGATCCGCACTTACAACGCAAAGGGCATCACGCATGATAACGCTTCACTGGATGACCCGGCCAATCCGGGTCAGTACCGGGAAATGCCGGTGCTAGGCGACCTGCATGAGATTCTGAAAGCTGCGCCGGAAACTATCCGCATGGCTCATATTCTCAACCGTCTGGTTCACGGTTCGGCCAGTACATTTAACAAGCAGACCAATGTAAGTCTGGATAACAAATATACCGTGCTGGACATTTCCTCGCTCACCGGCGATCTGCTGACTGTAGGAATGTTTGTGGCGCTTGATTTCGTGTGGGACCGGGCAAAGGCTGACCGCACGGAAGAAAAAACAATCTTCATCGACGAATGCTGGCAGCTCCTTTCCGGTGCAGGCGCCACAGGCACACGGCTGGCCGGCGATTTCCTTTTGGAGATTGCGAAAACGATACGTGGGTATGGAGGCTCGGCGGTCTTCGCGAGCCAAGACCTCAACGATTTCTTCAATCTGGATGAAGGTCGCTTTGGCAAAGGTATCATCAACAACAGCAAGACAAAGATCATTCTTAACCTGGAGGATGATGAAGCGGAACGGGTTCAGGAGACCCTGCATCTGTCCGATGCGGAAACGATGGAGGTCACCCATTTTGAGCGTGGCAATGGCTTGATCTCGACCAACAACAACAATGTCATGGTTGAGTTTAAGGCCAGCCCTCTTGAGAAGGACCTGATTACCACCGACCGGCGTGAACTTCGTGAAATTCTGGAGCGCAAGCGCCGTGAACAGGAGTCTGCATAACCCTTGTTCTCCTACATTTCTTCAAAACACGCCAAATAGACGCTGCGATGACGCCTTTCAGCGACTATTTTTGAAAGGCGCCCCGATGGCGTCTTTTATGCGTCATCTATTTTTACAAACAGGAGGTGAGCTCATGAAGACCAGGGCTGAAATCTATGGAAATGAAGCTGCAACGCTACTGCGGACGGTGACTATGTATCCTGGTCTCAGCCAGCAGCAGCTTCTTTGCTTTCACCCTGGCAAGTCTGAAACAGCGAAAGCCCTGCTTTCCCATCTGGAAAGGCAGGGCCGCATTTTCCAAAGTGATAACGGCGGATATTTTCCTGCCGGCTATTCGCCCAAAGCTGATCAGGCGCTTATCAAGGCGGTGTGGGTCCTTTTGGATTTCATTCAGCAGGCTGATTATCACGCACCTGCGGAGTTTCCTGTCAAACTGGTCTTTTTCGCCGATGGGGAACTGTATGAAGTCGCCTATGTCGCCCATGGACAGGAAGCGTTAGTCTGTCATGCTCTACGGGGCAACAAGGGCGGTAGCCGTCGCATCATCTTGGTCGATTCTCCGACACAGATTGCCAAAATCGACTGTCCCGACATATCCGGTTTTTGCACCGTATCCCAAGATGGACAAACCCAGTATTTCAAGAAAGCAGGAGGCACATGATTTTTGGATCGAAAACTGATTTCCCGCAGAATAGGGAGCATTCTCGACGATATATCCCGTTTGAGTAATGCGCTGTATGCGATGGACACAACAGACATCCAACGCTATCCCGACAATTACGAAATTCTCTCTACGGATGCTGCGCTTCGGGCGGAACGGATCGCCTGCCGGCTGCGGCATTTGATATATTCCAGCACCTCCATCCAGAAGGGCGAGTATCTCCAATCCGCCAGCGTGGCGCAGGGCATCTCGATAGCCTATGAAAACGGGGTCCTGGAAGTGACCCTTCCCGGGCTTCTCCCGAAGCGCCGGCAACGGCAAAGTTCCGAGTTCCTGTTAGACCCGCTCTATTTCGCTCTGGAGCAGTACGCAAAGGAACAGCCTCTCCCCCATTACCGGAATTGTGTTGTCTGCTTTGCCCAAGTTTACGATCAAACACTTCCCACCAGGCGGGTGCGTGATTATGACAATCTGGAGGAAAAGCAGTTGCTGGATCTGTTGTCCACCTTTGTGATGGCCGATGATACCGGTTTGCTATGCGATGCCTATAATACCACAGAGCTGGGAGAGCAGGACTGCACCAAGATCTTTGTCATGGAAAAACAGCGGTTTCCCCAATGGCTTGCAGAGCGCAAAGAGAGCTTGAAAACCATCTCGGATTTTTGAGCCTTTTGGCCCTTATTTTTCCCGACATACCTTGATGGCACAAAAAAGCCCGGATTTTCAACGCTTCCAGACTTGCGCCACTGCAGAATTTTACCGAAGTTCTCAGTCATCACGGTAAAAAAACAATTCACAAGGGAGGTGATCACTTGGGAAAAGCAGCCGGACATTTCCACAGCCGGACACGCTCCCGTTCCGGCTTCTGGCGTTGACAGCCATCTCAGGAGAGTTCCCCACCAGCCAGCTCAACCGTCTCCCAGCCAGTCCTTACTATTTGGAGTCGGTTGTGACCGATCTGAAAAAGAGCGGGCTTCTCCGCACCTATTACCGTGACAAACTCCGCGGCTATCGTTTAGGCGTTCGCGCAAAAAACAGGCTGCTGGACAACTGGCCTGAGCGTTTTGCTCCCTATCTGACAGGCGATACCGACACCAATCGGCTGAAAAGCGAGATTGGGCGTCGGCTTCGTCTTCACCGTCTGGCAGAAACCTATGTCACGATGGACAATGCTGGGGTGGGACTTTTCCAAGATGAAAAACCGAAGGTTTTTGCCCCGCAGGGCTATTCCGATGGGGCCGTGGAGTATCCCTCATTTTACAGTTCCCGTGAAGTCAAGGAGATGGGGGTGGATACCACGCAGATCCGCAGTTCTCGCTTCACTGGTGTGCTCCTTACCTCCAGCGGCATCTATATTACTTACAACAGCAGCGCAGCTCTGATGAAATGGCGCTACAAGTCCGAGATGCGGGTAAAGGCTCTGATGTGGAGCGTTCTGTGTCAGCAGCGCCTCACCGGGCAATACAATGCAGACGCTGTGCAGGGAGTCGTTCTGGGGGAAAGCATGGAACTCGCTTACCAGATGCTGACCAGCACTGGCGGCGCCAAACATGACTCTTTCATGCTGGACGGAAGCTACGACCATTTTTTCTTTTTTACCAACGACCATCAGGGAGAAGTGCTGCTGGCCTTGCTGTGCGATTGTGCTAAGACAGCGCAGCTCAATGACATCTTGAAGCAGGGCCTTACAACCGGGGCTGCGAGTCGGGCCATCGAACACGATGCCTTTGAAGCGGATGGAACGCCTGTTTTGTTTTGCTACTTCTTCGATTTGCCCAGGATTGCGCGCTTCAACAGCGCCCTCGATCTTATGGACAGTTCCGGAATAATCATTTGCTTTGATTTTCAGGCAGATGTACTGCGGCGCTACTGCGGCAGCAGGGTGCGCTTTCAAACCATTGACTTCATCAAATTCGAGAGGAGGTTCTTCCCATAAACAAAAAGAAAATGATTGCCTGCCTGATGGCTGCTCCTTTGGCCATCCTCGCCATTCTCTATTCTGGCGGCTTTCTGGGGCAGATATTGGGCAATTACGCAGCTTGGAAACAGGGCGGCGGCGTTCCCGGAGACGGCACATCTCCGGTGGCGGCGTCGCCCGACTTTTTTACCTGCCTGACCTCAGTGCTGCACCCTCCCTATGGGGTATACGGTGTCCTGATCTGCATCGGCCTGCTGGCTATCCTGCTCCTGATGGTGATGAAGATGGGCTACAGCGATACGGGCGAATATGATACTGACCGAAATTTCATCTATTCGGCCAAGGGAACCTATGGCACCTCTGGTTGGTTGAGCCGCAAGGAGATGGCGGGTGTGCTCGATTTGGTGCCCGACCTTCGCAAGCATAAAGGTGTTGTGCTGGGAATGTTAGATGGGAAAGCGGTCTGCATCCCTGAAAATCCCAAAATCAACGGCAATCTGGCCGTATACGGCTCCAGCGGCAGCATGAAGACCCGCTCCTTCTGTATGAACCGCATCCTTCAGGCGGTGATTCGCGGAGAATCCCTGATCATTTCTGACCCCAAAAGCGAGCTCTACGAAAAATCCAGCGAGTACCTGCGCAATCAAGGCTACTGTGTCAAGGTGTTCAATCTGGTACTCCCGGAAAACTCGGACAGCTGGAACTGCCTTTCCGAAGTGGAAGGGCAGGAACTGATGGCCCAACTCTTTGTGGATGTCATCATCAAGAACACCAACAGTACCGGCAAGGGCGACCACTTCTGGGACAGCTGCGAAATGAATCTGCTGAAAGCCCTTGTCCTTTATGTGGATCAGAGTTATGCGGCGGAGAACCGCAATATCGGTGAGGTGTACCGTTTGCTGACGCTAAACGGAGAATCCGATCTGGACAATCTGTTCGATGTTCTGCCTCCCACTCATCCTGCCAAAGCTCCGTACAGTCTGTTCAAGCAGGCCAGCGATACCGTGCGCAGCGGTGTCATCATCGGTCTGGGTTCCCGCCTGCAGGTATTCCAGTCAGAACTGATCAAGAAAATTACCACCCGGGACGAAATCGATCTGGAGCTTCCCGGCCAAGAGCGGTGTGCCTACTTCCTTGTTACCAGCGACCAGGACAGTACCTTTGATTTTCTGGCAAGTCTGTTTCTCTCTTTCTGCTTTATCAAGCTGGTTCGGTATGCGGACAAAAACTGTGAGGGCGGCAAACTTCCAATTCCTGTCCACATTTTAGGGGAAGAGCTTACCGCCTGCGGCACCATCCCTGATCTCTCGCGGCGACTCAGTGTGATTCGCTCTCGCAACATTTCCATGAGCTGCGTGTTCCAAAATCTCGCGGGCCTTCAGAACCGCTACCCTCTCAATCTCTGGCAGGAAATCCTGGGCAACTGCGACGCGCAACTATTTCTGGGCTGCACGGATGGCCTCACAGCTGAGTTTATCTCCGAGCGCACCGGTCTGGCCTCAGTGTCGGTATCCAGCAAATCCAAGCAGCTGGGCACCTGGCGCATTTCCAACTACACACCGGAATTCCGTGAAACTTCTGGCGTTGGCAAGCGGCCTGTCCTCACCCCGGATGAAGTACTTCGATTGCCCATCACGCAGGCTCTGGTCATCATCCGCGGTCAGAAGGTACTTAAAGTTGACAAGATGGACTATTCCAAGCACCCGGAGG
Source organism: Flintibacter porci (assembly GCF_041925195.1). NCBI lineage: Bacteria > Bacillati > Bacillota > Clostridia > Eubacteriales > Flintibacter > Flintibacter porci. Next base: position 13,190 of record NZ_JBHEVB010000009.1, on the reverse strand, counting down.
CGCCTAAGCTCCATTCTTGCAAAGCCTCTTCCCACATTCCTGAATGGCGGCAGATGGAGCAGGAACAGCCAGCTGCCCCTGTTGCTCCTCCCCCGCCGCCCGCCGCACCGAAAAAGCCGACACGAAAAAAGCCCAAGCCTTCCGCTCCTGCTGCTGATGTGAAAAAACCTGGAGCCAAACCCCCGGAGGGCATTGTTTCAACCGACAAGGATTCGATCCTTTCGTAATACACCAAATTAAGGAGGTTTACTTATATGGCAACCAAGAAAAAGGAACTTCTGGAACAGGAGGCCCCTGTTCCTGAGACCACCGCATTGGAGGATTCCCCCGCTCCCTCCGAGGATACGACTGCTCCTGATACTGCCCCGGTTGACGGCGAGGACCTGAACTCTCTGTTGGCCGCTATGGATCAGCCCGACAGCGCGCCCCCTTCCGATGATACCACCGGTGATTTGCCGGAGCTTACGGAAGCCGAAATGTTCGGCGATGATGCTGTGAGCAGCGACGAGGACGCCGCCGAGGCTCCTTCTGACGAGAACACAGACTTCGAGCAGGACGATGAGGCAACGGCTGACGGCGACGGAGAGCTCCCCGCAGAGGAAGACAGAGTAGGTGACGATACCGCTGCTTCTGAGCCGACTCCCCAGGCCGTCGAAGAACCGCCTGCCGCAAAGCCCAAGCGCACTTCCCGCAAGAAGAAGGTATCGGATACCGCTGCTGAGGCGGAGGCCCCTGTTCCGCAGGCAGACGCTGAGCCGCTCCCGATGGATGAGGCCCCGGCCGAGGATACTACTGCGGAGGGTGAATCCGTTTTGGAAGATGATCCCGCTCCGGTGGATGAGCAGGCACCCGAAGCCACCACTCCCCGGGCGCCCGCTCGCCGGTGGAATGTGCAGACGCGCCGCGAGCCCTCTATCCTGACCATCCGCAGCCGTGAGGATGTCGAGACGGCGGAAGACCGTGAGGATGTCATCTGGCATGAGATCCACAACGCCTACCGCACCCGCCGTATTCTGACGGGCCAGCTGGGCGGCATCGAGCAGCTGGACAACCGTAAGACGGTGGCCGTGGTGGACTACAAGGGTTTCCGCATCATCATTCCCATCAAGGAAATGATGATCAACCTGGGCCGTAGCCCTTCTGGCCAGGACTACGCCGACCTGATGCTGCGCCAGAACAAGATCCTGGGCAACATGCTGGGCGCCGACATCGACTTTGTGGTGCGGGGCATTGACTCCAAGACCCGCAGCGTGGTCGCCAGCCGCCGGGAGGCGATGATGCGTAAACGCCAGATCTTCTACTTCGATTTGGATGCTGACGGCATGTACCGTGTCTACGAAGGCCGCATTGTGCAGGCCCGTGTGATCGCCGTGGCTGAGAAAGTCATCCGCGTGGAAGTGTTCGGCGTCGAGTGCTCCATCCTGGCCCGGGATCTGGCCTGGGACTGGATCGGCGACGCCCATGAGCGTTTTGCTGTGGGCGATGAGGTGCTGGTCCGCATCCTCAGCGTGCGGCGCGAGAGTCCGGAAGACCTGAGCATCCGGGCTGACATCAAGAGCACTTCGGAAAACACCGACCGGGACAACCTGCAGAAGTGCCGCATCCAGGGCAAGTACGCCGGCAAGGTCACCGATGTCCACAAGGGCGTCGTCTATGTCAGACTTTCCAACGGCGTCAATGCGGTGGCCCACTCCTGCTATGACTACCGGATGCCCGGGAAAAAGGATGATGTGTCCTTTGCCGTCACCCGCCTGGACATGGAGCGTGGCGTAGCCGTGGGCATCATCACGCGGATCATCCGGCAGAACCTGTAATAACATAGTATTAAGCCCCCGCTCCAGCGGCACTCTCTTGTGCCTTGCTGAAGCGGGGGCTTTTATTGTTTGCTGCTACTCTGAACAGCGAAGCAGACATTTAATAGCGTAAAGGTATGAACTGCTTATCTGTCTTTTTTGCGCGACTGGATTTTCGAAACAGCGATATCGATTGCTTTATTAGCAACAATCACTATAAAGGCGATGATATATAAACTTATCACCTCGCGCCAGCTTGTCAGCCATCCAATCTTATAAAATGCAGCACATATTAAACCAAGGATGGCAAGCGTAATAATTACATTTCGTATGAACTTTCTCATTGTTGCATCCCCTTACGCCGCAAAATTGGTTAACGCCACAGAGGTTTCGGATTGGCAGGAAGCGAAAATGTACCTCTATAATATTTTTGGCCATACATTGTAGTACCATTCCAGCGTTCATATGTATTCATGGTAACCGGTATCATTCCACCGCTTCCTGTGCTGGTATATGTTGTAACGCTATATACAATCAAGCCTTTGGTACACATACCTGTACTTGCATCTCGGGCTGCGGCTTTAGCAATAGAATCAAGTTCTACAGAGGTTAATGAGGGGATTTGGGGAACAACCGCAGATCCAACAGCCAAAATATCAAGAATCCATTTTGCCACATCAGCATTGACACCATAATACTTCATAATCCACTCAATAGCTTTAGTGGTAGTAAGATTGATAACTGCGTCACGAACTTTTCGAATATTGTCGGTCGAGACCACATTATAATACCCTGTAGCCTGCGTTGGAGTCAAGTAGGTGATTTGGTCAATATTAAAGAACGCGCCGTCTGGGTCTACATCCATTTTTGACCATCTCCACTCGCCGCCGTTCGAAGAAGTCTTAGAATCACGGTTACCAACAAAATAGAATCTAAAACTTCCACTTGAAGAAGACGTGCCGCCTTTTACTTTAACATAATAGGTTGTATTATTGTTCAAATCCACCTTGATTTGGAAGTTATTGTTACTCCCACCGGTACCTGTTTTGGTCACTAAGCTCAGGCCAAGCAATCCACTCTTATACAACTCGCCATAAGTGTTTGTTGAGCCAGTCGTATAAATATTGTACGCACCACCAGATGTTGTTTTGAAGGTGAACCATTTTTCGCCATTGGCGGTGAGTGTTTGAGTTGAGCCTTTCCCCTCCGTTACTGTAATGGAAGAGGAAGGTTTAGCGACTTTCGATGGAGCCGATGCAGGGGGAATTGTTTCACTGTTATTCGCGGAAGAAGCAAAGACAACTTCTTCAGGGAGTAATTGTAGTCCTTTGGCTTGTGCGAAGATTTCTGCTTGTTTATAAATCTCTTGTGCAGTTGCTAAATTCTCACCTTCATCCTGATATTCCGCTTCAGCATCTGCTGCCATTGCAGATATGCACAAAGAACATACCATGATCAAAGCAAGGAAAAAGGCTAAAAACTTTTTCATATACATACCTCTTAATTTTTACTCTTAGGCAAAAACATAAAAATCTGTAATTTTAAAGCATTGATATGTTACTTAGGCGCTAGCGCTAAAATTGCGATACTTAAAACAATAAAAATCAATACGATTCCGCCTATTACTTTAATGGGCCTCATACAATTTCCATTTCTTTTCGATGACTTTACCGGTACTATTCCAGTCCAGTTTAGGGAAACATAGAATGTCCGCAGTGTAACACCTATCAACGTATGTTCCGTTAAGGATGGCCTTAGTCTACTTGTTACGGAATTTGTCTGCAGTCTGTCTACCCAAAATTGCCAAAGCGATCAGTGCTCCGGCACAAATAATAGCGAAAGGAATAGTCTTATAAAAAAAGGCCTCTGGAACATAGTTTGCAGCCCAACACCCGACAATCAAGATAAAGGATATGCTTGCAATAAAAATAAAGAAAATCGGCAAAATCGCCATCAATTTGTTCATGCCTTGCTATCCTCCGAATACGACTTCACAGCAGGTTCGTATCCATAACAATTTTTGTGTGTAGTTTCTTTAATCACTCCATCCCAATTGGAACGCAATGTTTCAATGATAGTTAAGTTATGTTTATGATAACCGAGCTTATAATAAAAAGTTCTGGTATTATTGGAGCTATCATCATCCGGACCGCTGAGGGTGATGGTGATAGTCTTTTTGTAACTTCCGGTCAGACTAAGTGAAAATTCACCCTTGAGTGCTTTGTTTACTGTCGGTTGGCAACCTGCAGGAATACTGATTCCCGCTTTTGGAGAAATCGAAACCGCCTTTTCAACCGACTTTTGGTAAGTTTCACCGCGGGCAATACTCTTTACAAAATAAGGTTTTGACATGAATACCCAAGACTGCTCGATACCATTGTCGATGACCTTCCACTCTTTCCATTCACGATAGTCTCTGGTCATAATTGCAGATTTGTTTTCTTGGCGACGGAGAACACCCAATAAAGTATGGGTTGTTCCGTCATATGCGTAGGAGACGGGCTCAGCATACTGAATGTACTCATAAACCAGGCCATCATCTCCAACAAAGGTGGTAACGGTAGCGTTTTGCGGAATATCGCTGGGAGAATCGTTATTATCTGCAGCAAAAGCAGAAACAGATAAACTCATGGCCAGAATCAAAGCCAACATAAAAGCTCCAAATTTTTTCACATCTATTCCTCCTTGTAACGAAAATAAAATATCTCATTGTGTCATAGTGCTAAAAGGAGGCGAAAAAACAGCGGCATCAGCAGTACAAGAATGACTCCGCCCCCAAAGCAGGCAACGACAATATATAGCTTCTCTCTATCTTCTTTTTTCACAAATTAAAGCATCCCATCCTTTCCAAAATACGTATCGGCCAAACTGTCATGATAGATATCTTACACCATTGGGATCACACCTTCCATAAATTTGAAATGTTCCGTCTCTATGAAAGATCCACTTCTGTAGAAGTAGCCGAAATATCATCTGCGCCTGTAGTAACCGCAACTCTTGCACGATATCTGGCTTTATCCTTTACAGTGTAAGTTTTTGTGACATTGACCGTCCCACTTTCGCTAATCGGCCAAGACTTTACTTCCTTCCATCCTGATCCATCATACTGCTCCAAATATAGAGTTCCCTTCGTTTTTTCTTTACTTTGTTTGGGCTTGATTAAGAGCGACACAGAAATATTCTTTCCTGAGTTTTTGATAGATGGAACAACAAGCGTCGTACTCGTCCAGCGAGAATCAATAGTGGCATTTTGAGCACTTTGATCGAGGGGCTGTGGAACAGCTCCCATGGCCGATGCCGGGAAAGTCAATGCACTCATAAGCGTAATCGCCGTTAGTGCTAGTACAACCGTTTTTTTCTTACTTCTATTCAAAAGAAACCCTCCTCTTTGGCTATTTACCCATATAACGTACAGAGAAGCAAAAAGGGACAATCTTTTTCCGTCAAAAACTTTTTTCTGTATAAGAAAACTCCCTGTGCGTTTATGAGTCTTTACTCATATAACGCACAGGGAGACAAAAGGGGACATCTATTTCATTTTATATTTTCAGCAACCCTGATTAGTTCACTCTTGTCAATGGTTCCATAGACCGAGAAATAGTAGCCGTTTTTTTCAAATATAACGTAATTATTTCCGTCTTTCTTGAAGTAGTATCCAGAAACACCTTCTATTTGTACGGTTTCCAATAGGCTTCCTTCTGTATCAACATAAACTTTGGTATCCGACAGACTAATCAAAACATTCAAAAACTCGTCGTCACCACGCTCATATTCATATAAAATCAAGCTAGGTTGCTCAATCGTATCAAGCAATTCGAACTTATCAGGAAGATATTGTGGTGAAAAATCTTGTAACTCTTGGATCTGCAACCCATCACTACTCTTTAATTCAAAGATGGTATACTTTTCAAAAGTTTCAATAAACCAAGAAACAACACGTTCTCTAAATTCAGCATTTGCAACTAAAGCCGTAGAAAAAGTTACAGCAGCAATAACGGCAGCTACTGCAATCTTTCGCAGCACTCGTTTTTTGATGCTTTTTTTCAGAATTAAAGGTGGAGTAGCTTCATAAAGTTCATGATCCAAATACTTTTTCATTGCCATTACACTGGCATCTTTGAAATTGGATTCTGAGATCATCTCTTTATTATCAATTCCTATAATATAAGACAACCATTTCTTATAGTATAAAAGGAGTGCTTTTCCATCCTTTATGTGGTAGAACAGTTCCGCCTCTTCTGGTGTAAAATGAAAGCAATATTTGCAGAACAGTATCAATATCCCCTCTCTAGGAAGGAGCAATATCTTTTCGCTTAGAATTTGCAGCTGTTCACGACTTAAATTCACTTCATTATGTTGCATGCTATCTACTTCTACAGCCTGGGAACATTCCTTTTCAAACTCAAGATTTGCTGCAATTTTCAACAAGTCATTAAAACTATCATTCACTGTTATTCCCCCCTTTCAAACAGTCTTTTTAGCTTTTTTACAACTCGCTGTCCTCGCTTTTTGGCCGATTCCTCTGAAATCCCAAGCATCGCACCTATCTCGGCATAATTCATATTCTGTACGTATCTCATATGAATAAGATACCGTTCTTCGTCAGCAAGTAAATGGACCAATTCTACTAATCTTTGTATATTTTGCTTTTGGATGAATGCATCTTCAAAATTATCTGATGACTTTTCAGCAAAAGCATCTATCGAGTCCACATAAACATGTTTTTTTGATTGGCGCAAAATATCAATTGATGCATTTTTCACTATTGTAACGCAAAAGGCAGTCATTTGGGGACAGGGCAATTCTGATATTCTTTCAATATTGTCCATTATTTTCAAATATGCTGTCGCCACTGCATCATTTGCCAAAGGCTCAGTTTTCACTATTTTGCAGGAAATATTTATAAATTTGACATGGTGTGTTTGAAATATCTGTTCAACCAAGTTTCTCTGTTCCTCGGTCAAAACGCCCAAAAAGATACATAGCATTCTCTCCCCTCCTGATCAAATAAGCTCTTCTGAAATTCTGTTATGATTATATCATGGGCTTATTCTCACTGTACAGATTTGTTCATCAAGTTTTAGTATTTGCCCCCTTTCCCGAATTGATGGACAAAAAAACATTCGTTATAATGGAAAGGAAAGGGGACAAAGGAAATGGAAAACAAACGCAAAAAAGGGATAGCGCCGCCCCGGTACGACGAGGCGTTCAAGGCCGGAGCGATCCGGATGGTGACAGAACAGGGCCGTCCGAGCACAGAGGTTGCCAAGGAACTTGGTATCTGCATCGACACCCTGCGCAGCTGGCTGAAGGCCGCGGGCGTACAGGCAGGTCAGGCAGACCGCCAGAACCGGGACAGCCGCCGGACACGTGAGCTGGAAGCGGAGGTGCGTGCACTGCGCAAGCAGCTAGCAGAGAAAGATGAGGTTATTGACGTGCTAAAAAAATCCGTCGGCATACTTTCCAGACCATAGAGGACAAATATCGGTACATCAAGGCCGACCGTTCGGGAGTCTCTGTGGAGAAATTATGCCGCTTGCTGGAAATCTCCCGAAGCGGGTACTATGCCTGGCTTACACGCCGTCAAAGCCAGCGGGCACAGCACAATCAGGCGTTAACGAGAGAACTGGTATATTTGCATGAGAAATACCCCGCGTTGGGTCTGGACAGCCTGTATCACATGTTGAAGGCTAGCAATTCCTGCTCACGCGGGAGGGTCCACCGGCTAATGAAAGCCGCCGGAATCCACTCCATGCGCAAAAAGGCCTACAAATCCACCACGAACTCCCGCCATAGCCATCCCATCGCGCCCAATCTGCTGAAGCGTCAATTTTCTTTTACACAACCGAATCAGGCCTGGGTAGGTGATATCACCTATATTCCCACCGGCGAGGGCTGGCTGTATTTGGCTGCCGTCAAAGACTTATGCACCAAGAAGGTTGTGGGTTACGCCTTTTCCAGCCGCATCGACACCCAGTTGACTCTCGCCGCGTTGGACATGGCGGTACGCCGTGAACGGCCCAGCCCTGGCCTGATTTTCCACAGTGACAGGGGCATCCAGTATGCCGCAGAAGCCTTTCGGCACCGGCTTGCCGCGCTGGGCATCCGGCAAAGCATGTCCCGCAAAGGCGACCCTTACGACAACGCTGTGGCGGAGAACTTTTTCAGCTGTCTCAAATGTGAACTGGTTCACCTGCACCGGTATGATTCCCGCCGTGCTGCTCAAGCGGATATTTTTGCCTATATCGAGGCCTTTTACAATACGCTGCGCCCGCATTCCGCCATTGACTGGCTCTCACCGTGCGCTTTTGAACTGCGGCTGCGTAATGCCTCTGTCGCCTGATCTGAGAGATTTTACGTATTACTGCGATTCATTCTGTTTTTCCGCGCTTTTTACTGTCTATTTTTTCGGGAAGGGCTCATTGCTGCGGGTATCATCATGCGGATCACCCGCAGAATTTGTAATCGCATAATACAAAGCCCCCGCTCCAGCGGCACTCGATTGTGCACATGCTGGAGCGGGGGCTTTTTTATTGTTTTCTGTTACTCCGAGAGGCAGCTCCTACTCATAGATAAATTCGTTCATTCTCCTCTTCAGGAATATCTTCCCATTTTCCGCATCCCTGTAGTTTCTTTCCTAATTCTTCGTCATACACATAACATATATTTTCATGCGATACACTTCCAAGAACCAATTTTCCTTCTTTAAAAAAACATAGATCCTCCGGAACTCTCCAAATAACCCCATCATTAAACATGCAATTATATGATGTTAACAAGATTTTTTGGGATTCAGGTGTAGCCCGAAAAAGATAAGTTTCTATCTTTTGTTCATCTGGAACTCGATAGCAAAACCATCTATCTGTATGACGCGTTTCAATATGATACGGCAAAAGGCGTTGCATTAAGTCCGTAGACTCTTTTTCCTCTTTTGGTGTTATCCACCCATTTTTCGTCAATGAAAAAAGATCCGCAAACTTAAAGCAAATAGAAATCAGTTGTTCATATTCTTTTCCAGACAAATTTGCAGTTAATGACAACATACGACCACCAGACTCTCACGCCACATACCAACAATGAGCATTCATGTAGCTACGCCCATGATAATGCCACCAATATTTCGATCCACTGCCATGAATCTCGGGTCCCTTTGCTCCACCTAAACTTTCGCACAAGTTCCTTGCAAGATTTGATGTCACTGTAAAAATTCCTGCACTGCTGCTATTTATCTTCATAATTGCCAAAGCTACTTTTCTTGAAATATCAACAGGTGCTACCCATACATAGCTACCACTTAGCACTGCTGGATAATACTGATGCCCATTATTTTTCATATCAGCCACAGCAACATCTGCTTTTGTCGTACAGTTATATTTGTCATTATTTACCGTAATAGTCTTTCCCGACACCGTGACCGTATAAATGCCAACCAGTCCCTGTAAATAGTAGAAAGCCTCCATAACAGTAGAACCAAACGCATTAACGAAAATATCTACAATATCATTCCACTTACTACTAATCGCATCCCAGTTAGCTACGATGATAACTCCAAGGCCAAGTCCAATTACTATATCTACAACATTCCCAACAGGCATTGCTAAAGCAGCAGCCAGTGCCATAAAGCCATTGTAAACAACTTCTGGCAGGTTCAATGCTTGTAATTGTCCTGCTATACTTGCTGCATTATAGAGGACCACTTCATCATTCACAATAGCGCTTCTGCTTGAAGCACTTGGCTCAAAACGATAGTTTGGATCAACATATCTTTGATGGAACTCAACAAGAGAATAGTCTCCGCTTATAGCAAGCGATTCGATTAGATAAATGTATACTTCCTGCTGCTCCGGTGTTAGGTAATCAAATGTTTTATTTGCTACATCCCTAACCTCAGCTTCACTCATTCCTTCCCCAGTCTGTATGCCCAACTCGTCTGTTAACACGACCGTTGTAACGTCTTCTGGCTCAATAGATGCCGCAAATGCTTGGCTCGATAGAGAAAACATCATAATTGCCGAGAGGATCAAAGCTATAAATCTTTTCATTTGTCTTACCTCCTTTTTTGCAGTCGCATCGACAGATATTCTCAAACATATTGCTATAACTGTTTTTATAACTTGGGCCATATGTTCCTTAAAAAAGCTGGCTCATTAAATATTAGCACAATGGAATCCTCCCCTTTCCATTAAAATCTAATGTATCCTTTGCCGTTACCCACCTGAACATGGAGCGGGGGGTGCTTTAGGTATCATCGAGTGGATCATCCGGCAGGACCTGTCAAGTGTCGCCACCGGAAACAAAAAATCAAAAGCATAATAATATTGGCAGCATGTATATTTTTCAAGCCGGTTGGCACACTATTCGCTTGCAACGGAAAAACTACCTCTATGCTTATCCGCAGTAATTCTTACTTTAACAGATCCAGATACATCAACATTAAACTCTGATGTTTCTATATCATCCTCTTCGAAAACAGTATTGCCTTCACTATCGGTCATCGTGATTGAAATATTTCCAGACTCAGTTACGACCTCCACATGTATAGCATCCTGATCGGAGTTTGTATGGATTGTCTTAGTCATAGATCCATCAAGGCAAATATATTTGCCGGACCAACTATCCAACCACTCATGGCCCGTATAACCAATTCTTGTTGCTAATCTTGTTGTATTGAAGCCCAACGCATACGCAACAACAATAAACAGCACCAAACCGCACAGGCCTACCACTGTTGCTTTTCTTCTCATTTTACTGCTCACTCCCTCTATTCCCTTGTTATTGCGTCTTTCTCAAGTTTAGAAATTTCAACCTGGTAAAGAATAACAGGAATCAGAGAAGCAACTGCGAGAATTGCAAGAATGATAGATTTCATTAGAAAGCCGCATACCAAGAAGATCAGTCCGAAAGATAGCCAGGGATTTCTCAGTTGCTTTATATATTGAGCACGATCTTCATTTGTAGTATGTAATTCGAAAGGCTTCCCATCCTTCACCTTCTCTACGATTAACAATTCCTTATTGAAGGTGGTGGAATTTGTTGCAATTCGTCCACCTTTTTCTGCCCAAGGGCGAACCCTAACTTTACCGATAGAGTAATTCAAATTAATATTCTTATAAAAGACATGGTATCCAATATCTTCAAGGAACTTCTTATACTCCTCTGCACCTTGCTGAGATTTTTCGCCAATGAATTCCAGGCAGTACTCATACTTATTAGGTTCACACGATTCAAACTCGTAAAGCAGTTTTCCCGTGCGAACCAAACGGAATCCTTCCGAAGCCATTTTATTTAACCAATTTGTTTGAGTCCGCAATAATCCCCCAAAAAAACGGTAGCATCTTTTACTCATAACTATTTCCTCCTAATAATCTCACCGGCAATTCTGGTCAATTCCTGAAGGCGCAACAACTCTTTCTCTGCAACATTCTTGCCGAGTTCAGTTATCTTATATTCTTTTTTTCTCCCTTCGCCATCCCCAAAAGGTTCAATCCACTTCTTTTCAGATAGAGAATTCAGTGCACCATACAATGTGCCAGCACCTAGTAACAATCGTCCATTTGTTCTATCTTCTATAAATTGCATAATTGCGTATCCATGTTTTGGCTCGTATAATGCCAAAAGAATATAGAAAGTCACCTCAGTCAGTGCTCCGCCTTTAGCATTATCTCTCAAGCTATCGCCTCCATATTATTACGGTTACTGTAATATAAATATATCAGATGCAGATGTCAGTGTCAAGCATTCAACATACTCCAATTCAATTTTTGAGTTTTGAAAATGGTATAATTATATGTAACCTATTGATTTTTTACCATGTTTTTTGTATACTTCTATAAAAGGATATATCGCTAACCGTTATATCGCTTAGCGTAATATTCCTTTATAGTTACAGAGGATTTGCTGTAATACAGTGGCTGGAAATAATATGTATAGCTGCTTTCTGTATGTTCATCAGATTCTCTGTAATGAGAATCATTTTGAGTAGGAGTGAAAAGAATGAGTGCTGAATATATCGGAAATGGATACGGTAACGCTACTCCTCTCGGCTGTGCTGCTGATGCAGGCTGTATTGCCGATGTAGGGTGTGCCGCTAATGCCTGTGTTGCCGTGGCCTGCGCCGCCAATGTATGTGGTGTCGATGGTTGTGGTGCCGCTGGTTGCGCGGTTAACGCCTGCCCCCTGAACGGCTGCGTTGCTGACGCATGTGTCCTGAACTTTACCCCGCTGCCTGGTCCTCTGAACGAGGGAGACACCCCCGCTTAATAGAGGGCATTCCTCAGCTTGGCACATCTCACTGCAAAATAATTTATCAGCCTAGAATCGGTCTACTCCATTGGTTTCGATCTAAAAGCAGCTATACATATTTCCTAAGAGCTTATGAGGTGAGTGACTCAATGAAATTTTCTAAATACAATTTAATATTTGAGGACAAAGAAAAAAAGCACATTCTTTTTAATACATTATCTGGGCATAGTTTCTATGTGTCTGATGATATTGTCATCGCAATTACAGAAGGAGATCCAACTGCTCTTGATTTTGCTACGCAAAAGTCCTTTACTAACTATGGAATCATTATTGATGATCATATTGATGAAACACGGCTCTTTTCTTATTTCCACAACAAGTCCAAATTTGCATCACCCTCTGTCTCTGCAACAGTTCTTTTAACATGGGCATGCAACTTTTCTTGTGTATATTGTTTTGAAGGAGCCGGAGAAACCACAAATGTCATGACCCAGGAATCGGCAGACAAGTTTATTCGGTTTATGATAAGATTGGCTGAAACGCGCAATGCAAAATCAATGTATATCAATTTATTCGGCGGTGAGCCTCTCGTAAATATAATACAGGGCTTTTATATTTTGGAAAACCTGAAAAAATACTGCGACTCACATGGAATTAGCCTTTTTTGCGGTATAATCACTAATGGATCTTTAATAACATCTGAGATCATTGACAAACTTCTCTATTATAATTGTACCATGGTACAGATTACTCTCGATGGAACCAAAGATGTTCATGATGCTAGGCGTCCTTATAAAAATGGAAAAGGTTCCTTCGACGACATTATCTGCGCAATTAAGTTATTGTCTAAAGTAAGCAACAAATTACGTACAATCATCCGAATCAATATCGATAAAACTAATACCACTGAAGCCGTGAATCTACTGCGTTATCTCGGCAATAATGGCGAAGGCCTTACAATGTGTGGTATAGACTTTGGAATTGTACGCGGTAGTACATCGGCATGCTCCGCATATTCGGGTAACTGCTATATAGATGCATTCTGCGGCGCTCGGCGGCCACCGGTGCGGTCACCAGCGGCCACCTTGCGGCGCAGCGGCCACCCGTAATTAGGTGGTCATTTTAGGTTTAATCACCACGGTGTAGTGCTTTGTG